>PFWU01000045.1:2074-31566 GCA_002791295.1 Candidatus Uhrbacteria bacterium CG_4_9_14_3_um_filter_50_9 | reverse complement strand
TGTTCAGCTTTTGCAATGTAGCCTTCCTTTTCCAAAATCTTCGCAATGGCGAATTTCATTTTAAAGTATGGCAAGACAATCTCTGACTTTTTCACAGCCTGAGCATTGCGAATGCGTGTCAACATGTCTGAAATTGGATCAGTCATCATATTACCAACTTGACTTTCTTACACCTGGAACCTCCCCACGATTGGCGAGCTCTCGGAAGCAAATGCGGCACATGTCGAATGCCCGCATATAGGCACGGCAGCGACCACAGCGCCAACATCGATTGACCTTGCGTGTGGAGAACTTTGCTCGCTTCTTTGATTTTGCAATTTGATTCTCAGTTGCCATACTTATGCTTTTTTGAGGGGTAGCCCCAGATGGGTGAGCAGAGACTTGGCCTGTTCGTTATTCTCGGCCGTTGTTGCGATGGTGACTTGGATTCCATGAATGAGCTCAATCTCGTCAGTTGGAATCTCTGGAAATGCGATGTGTTCTTTCAGTCCAATGGAGTAATTTCCTTGTCCATCAAAGGCCTTTGGGGGGAGCCCACGGAAATCGCGTACACGTGGAAGTGACACCTTGATCAGCTTCTCAAGGAAGTCCCACATACGCTTCCCACGCAAGGTAACTTTCATGCCCACAACGAGTCCTTCTCGAATTTTGAACCCTGCGACAGATTTTCGCGCAAGCGTTTTCACCGGCTGCTGCCCGGTAATGCGCTTCAGGGTGTTTTCTGCCGTCTCAATGAAGCGTGCATCCTTGAGTCCAGGCCCGAGACCAACGTTGAGCGTAATCATCTTGACCGTAGGGACCTCATTGATGTTCGACAAGCCAAACTCTTCTTTGAGTTTTGGGACGACATCTGATTTGTAGAAATCTTTAAACATAGGATTACTCAATATCTTCCGTCGCGCCCTTTGAATGAATGACGCGAATCTTCTTCTTAGCCCCATCCTTCTCAACCACCTTGTATCCAACCCGCCCCGTCTTTCCACTCTTGGTAGAAATGAGCTGAAGATTAGAAACATGAAGGGGAGCAGCAAACTGAATTTTTTGACCTGGTCGGTCCCCACGTGATTTCAGGTGCTTGGTGAGCATATTAATACCCTCAACCACCACACGATTCATCTCTGGGAACACCTGAAGGACCTTTCCTTCCTTTCCCTTGTCTTTTCCTGCAAGAATGCGGACATTGTCGCCTGTTTTAATCTTCATAAGATTAGAGTACTTCAGGAGCAAGGGAGATGATCTTGTTGTATCCAAGACCCCGAAGCTCACGAGCAACAGGTCCAAAAATACGGGTTCCCTTAGGTTCCTTGGACTTTTTATCAATGATGACGGCTGCATTTTCATCAAAGCGAATATAGGTTCCATCCTTTCGTCGAGTTTCTTTGCGTGCGCGAACAATCACTGCGGTGACCACATCGCTCTTTTTAACAGTCCCATGTGGCACTGCCTCTTTTACTGCAGCGGTCACTAAGTCACCAATAAACGCATAGCGCTTTTGGTAACCACCAAGAACACGGATAACCTGCAATTTCTTGGCCCCGGAGTTGTCGGCAACGTTTAGCATTGATTGATTTTGAACCATATTACGCTTGGGTGTTTACAACCCTCCATCGCTTTGTTTTTGAATACGGACGACATTCCTGAAAATTCACTACATCTCCTACCTGTGCAGTCTCCTTCTCATCATGGACGTGATACTTCTTCGACTGTACATAACGCTTTCCGTACTTTGGATGCACGAGTGTACGGTTGACGCTTACCACAATCGTCTTGTCCATCTTTGTTGAGACGACCTTCCCAGTAAATGTTCTTTGGATGGCTTGTGTATGAGTAGACATAGTTATTCAGTAACAGGTTGTGCTGTCTTGGCAGTAGATTGCTCCTTGATCAGTGTTTGGATGCGTGCAATCGTCTTACGGGTCTTGCGCACCTCCCGAACATTCTTGAGCTGATTAGAGGAGAGAGAGAATGCAAGTTCCTTTAAGTGATTCCGGGCGTCTGCAAGTTCCTTCTCAAGACCTTGGATCGACTTTGATCGTAGTGTTTTGACATCCATAGAGTTAACTGATGTCACGACTAATAATTTTCCACTTGACCGGTAGCTTGTGTGCGGCAAGCGTCAATGCCTTTCGTGCGAGCTCTTCATCAACACCTCCCATCTCGAACATGACAGTTCCGGGACGGACGACGCAGACATAGTGATCGACCGCACCCTTTCCTTTACCCATTGGCATTTCGGATCCCTTCCCTGTGACAGGCTTGTCTGGGAAGATGCGAATCCAGATCTTTCCACCACGTTTCACTGCACGAGTCATCGCACGTCGCGCTGCCTCGATCTGCCTGGATGTGACCCATGCCTCTGTCGTAGCCTTGAGACCATACGCACCAAAGGCGAGTGTTGTCCTACGTGAAGCAACACGCTTACCACGAGCGCGACCTTTATGCGATTTTCGATGTTTTACCTTCTTTGGAAGCAACATACGTCAAACTTAGTTCGTTTTGTCAAACACCTCACCTCGATTGATCCAAACCTTAATCCCAATCGCTCCCCAAATTGTTCGGGCCATGACAGAAGCAAAGTCAATGTCAGAGCGAAGATTGTGCAAAGGAATCGATCCACTTGAAATCGTTTCCGAACGAGCGATCTCAGCTCCGTTGAGTCGACCAGCAACGGTAATCTTTACTCCTTGTGCATTTGCTTTTTCAACACGCTGAACGGTCCATTTCATGACACGACGAAACGGCATACGCTTTTCAATGTCCGCAGCAATCTGTGCAGCAACGACTTGAGCAGAAAGAGATGGCTGTTGCACCTCCTTAACGTTCACACTGATCTTGTCACGACGACCGCGGAAAAAGTTCTTTTTCAACTGCTTCGTCAACTCTTCGATACCAGATCCTTGTCGACCAATGATAATTCCTGGTTTTGCCGCATGAATGATGAGTCGAATCTCTTGGCGAGATCGTTCAATTTCGACACGATCAATCAATGCGTCCTTTAACTGCTTTTTGATATACGCACGAATCTTCACATCTTCTTGAAGAAGCTGTGGGAAGTGCTTCTTCCCAGCAAACCAAACGCCATCCCACCCACGGGTAATGCCGAGTCGAAACACTGTTGGATGTACTTTCTGTCCCATAGGTTACTTGGTGTCGGTTGACTTAGATTCCTGTGCTGCGACCTTTTTTGCTCCTGGCTCCTTATCCTCTTTCTTGATTTCTCCTTTCTTTTCAGGCTCTGGAGTTTTTGCTTTATCTTCAAGAACAATGCTGATATGCGTCGTGTGCTTTCGAATAGGCGCCGCTCGACCCATGGCACGTGCGCGCCATCGGCTAAGCGTTGGACCTCCATCAGCCATGATTTCTTTCACAACCAAATCCGTCTCCGTCAACCCAAAGTTATGTGTTGCGTTTGCGACAGCTGAATTCAACAGTTTCAACACTGGCTCAGTGGCTGCTTTCTTCAAGAACCGCAATTGTGTGCGAGCTTCACCAACACTCTTCCCACGAACAACGTCCACAACGAGACGAATCTTGCGGGGAGACATGCGAACAAATCGTGCTTTTGCCTTTACTTCCATAAGATTACTTAGTCAACTTTCCAGCATGTCGAACGAACTTTCGGGTTGGAGAAAACTCTCCCAGCTTGTGCCCAACCATGTTCTCGACAATGCGGACCTTGATGAAGTCCTTTCCGTTATGAACAGCAAAGGTAAATCCAACCATCTCTGGAGTAATCGTAGAAGATCGCGCCCAGGTCTTGATGGGTGTTTGATCACCTTGCTTAATCTTCGCAAGCTTCTTGGTGATACTTGGGTGGACGTAAGGTCCTTTTTTGAGACTACGTGACATATTACTTTCCGCCTACAAAGCGTCCTTTCTTGCGACGTGTGATAATGAGTTTGTCAGAAGCGCCTTTGCGTCGTGTCTTCACACCAAGCGCTGGCTTTCCTGTTGGGGTCTTTGGTCGTTTCAAACCGATTGGGTTTCGTCCTTCACCACCACCATGAGGGTGATCCACTGGATTCATAGCCTTACCACGAACGGTTGGACGAATCCCGCGATGGCGTGTTCGACCTGCCTTCCCCCAACGAATGAGTCGTCGATCTGGATTCGAGGTCTGACCAATGGTGGCCATACAATTTGCGAGCACCATTCGCACTTCACCAGACGGGAGACGGAGTGTTGCGTAGGACCCTTCCACAGCCATGAGCTGTGCGGCGGTTCCTGCTCCACGCACGATCTGCCCACCCTTCCCCGGCTTGAGCTCGATGTTGTACACCTGCATGCCGATTGGAATGTGTTGAAGCTCGAATCGATTTCCTGTTTGAATTTCACCTCGACTCTTTGATGAGACAACGCTGTCTCCCACGTTCAGCCCAATAGGGGCAACCATGTAGCGTTTCTCACCATCGGCGTAGTGAAGAAGTGCAAGGCGAGCTCCGCGGTTAGGATCGTATTCAATCTGAGCAACCTTGGCTGGCACGTCAAACTTATCTCGTTTGAAATCAACCAGTCGGATGCGCCGCTTCGCTCCGCCTCCACGGTGACGAACCGTAATCTTTCCCTTTGTGCGACCCGCATGCTTTTTGCGTGTTTTGGTCAAACTCTTTTCTGGCGTTGATCGTGTAACATCTTCAAAGGTATCAACGCTTGAAATACGTCGGCCAGGGGTTGTTGGTTTGTATCGTTTTACTGCCATACCGTTTGACTAAACGCCTTCGTACACATTAATTGTTTTTCCAGCTGGAAGGGTGATGATTGCCTTCTTCCAGTCACGGCGCTGACCAAGTCGTCGTCCAAAACGCACCTTCTTTCCCCGATAGTTCTGAATATTTACAGACGTTGGAGTGATGCCGTACATCGCTTTAATCGCTGAACGAACCTGAATTCGATTTGCTTCCTTACGAACGATAAAGACATACTGATTTGCCGAAGAAAGTGTTGCGGACTTTTCAGTCACAAGGGGCTTCACAATCACTTCGGAACCAACCGTTCCAAGAGAGGCTGTGTGCTTCTTTGCTGAAGTGTCCTTCTTCTCTGAAGTCATGGCTTTAGAAGAAGTCTTTTTCGCTCCCTGCTCGCTGGTCTTTGAGGCAGCAAGCGTTGTGTCCTTCTTGTCTTTTTTGAGTCGATTGAGGATTCCCATACTAAGCGCGGTTATAAAGCTTTGTCATGATCTCAAGAGCTGACTTTGTCACAACAACATACTCAAAGCGAAGGAGGGCGATCACATTGAGTGCATTCGCTGGGAATGACTCAACACCTGTCAGATTTTGTGCTGCTTTGGCAATCGTCTTATTCTCTGGGGCTGTAATGACGAGTGTCTTCTTTCCTGCACTTGGGAGCTTTGAAAGCACATCAGCCAGCTGTCTGGTTTTTCCTTCTTCGATCGTCAATCCATCAACAGCAATGAACTTCTCGTGAGCAACCTTATCACTCAGAACCATGGCAAGGGCCTTTCGGCGTGCTTTCCGGTTCATCTTTACAGCAAAGTTACGGATGCTGCGGGGACCAAACGTGATTCCACCACCAGACCAAATCGGAGAACGACGTGATCCATGACGTGCACGACCTGTTCCTTTCTGCTTCCATGGTTTCTTTCCACTTCCACGAACCTCGCCACGAGTTTTTGTATGTGCGAGTGCAACACGTACATTTGCAGACTGTGCGACGACAGCTTCGTGAACCAATGATGGATTCACAGCTACCTCGAACAATCCAGCATCAAGCTGAATGTCACCTACAGACGTACCTTCTTGATTGTAGAGTTTTACTGTTGCCATATGGTCTTCCCATCACGAGCCGTGATCATAATAAGTCCTCCACGCGCACCAGGGATTGCCCCTTTGATGGCAATGGTATTCTTTTGTATATCAACGGAAACGACTTCCAAATTTTTCACGGTCACACGATCGGTTCCCATTCGACCAGCCATGCGCTGTCCCTTAATCACCTTTCCTTGAGGACGTGAAGCGACAGAACCCGGCATACGCTGCTGATCTTTGTTTCCATGTGTTGCCTGGCCTCCCTTAAAATTATGACGCTTCATAACACCCGTAAACCCACGTCCTTTGGAGTACCCCACAACATCCACCTTTGTACCTGGCTCAAACACGTTCACATCAATCTTGTCACCCCGAGTATGCTCCGTTGAGTCAACACGTATCTCACGAAGAGTACGGACAGGCTCCAAGTCTTTAACGTGACCAGACTCAGGCTTGTTCAATTTCTTAGAAGATTCAGTTCCGAACTGAACGGCGGTATATCCGTCCTTTTCCTCCGTACGCACTTGCGTAACAACATTTGGCTCAGCTTTAACCAAGGTGACCGGTACAACCGTACCATCATCCTTAAACAGCTGGGTCATTTCGATTTTTCGTCCGATGATGAATGCCATAAGTAATTATATTAGGACGTTCTCCTCAGAATTCCTGAGTGAATTGGTCCTTGACTAGCAGAAAAGCTAGAAGTCGAATGATGAGTGTAGAATTCACCAACCGGCTTCTAGCCTTACAAAATGAAAGGTGTATTCACACCGCTCTGTTGTAAGTTTTGTTTCTTAAAGAATGTAAACGTGGTCTCCGTAAGCGTTTTCACAAAGCTCGGGAAGGTTTTCTCCTGCAACAACGACGTGTATCGTGAGATCTATCTTCCTGGTTCGTAAACCGCTTGGAAGGGGTGAGGAACGATCAGGGCCCATCTAGGCTCTCATCGCTCCTCACCCCAGGGTAACTTTTAGGTTTTGATTTCGACATCCACACCTGCTGGAAGATTGAGGCTCATGAGAGCATCGATCGTGCGGTCTGTTGGTTCTGAGATATCGATGAGGCGTTTATGAATACGTATCTCGTATTGTTCACGCGCATCTTTGTGGACGAAAGTAGACTTGTTGACGGTATACTTTCGTTTTTCCGTCGGGAGCGGAACTGGACCAATCACTTTGGCACCAGAACGCTCGGCTGTCTTGATAATCGTCTGCGTGGCCTGATCAATAATCTTGTGATCGTAAGCACGAATCTTGATTCGAATGCGAGCCTTGTCTTCTTGTTTTTGAGTCTGTTCAGTCACAAGCTGTGGAAAAAAGAACGAAAAGGAGGAACGGTTACCCGTCCCTCACTTAATTACTTGATAATTTTAGTTGCGATTCCAGCACCAACGGTTCGTCCACCTTCACGAATAGCGAAGGACATCTTTTCCTCGAGGGCCACTGGGTGGATGAGCTTCACGGTGACATTCACTGTATCTCCAGGCATCACCATTTCGGTTCCTTCTGGAAGAGTAACCTCACCAGTTACGTCAGTTGTTCGGATGTAGAACTGTGGCTTGTACCCCTTGAAGAATGGCTTATGACGTCCACCCTCTTCCTTGGTCAACGCATACACTTCTGCCTCAAACTCGGTGTGAGGAGTGATAGATCCAGGTGCAGCGAGCACCATTCCGCGCTCAACTTCTTCCTTCTTGATACCACGCAAGAGGATTCCTGCATTGTCACCTGCACGTCCTTCCTGAAGCTGCTTATTAAACATCTCGATTCCTGTAACAACCGTTTTCTTTGGCTCTTCGTTGATTCCAACAATCTCGATTTCTTCGTTGATCTTGATCATTCCACGTTCGATACGACCCGTAACAACTGTTCCACGGCCCTCGATAGAGAAGACGTCTTCAATTGGCATGAGCATTGGCTTGTCCGTATCACGAATAGGCTCTGGAATGTAGGTGTCAAGTGCCTCAATAATATCCATGATTGGTTTTGCAGCAGCGTCGTCATTTGGATTCTCAAGAGCCTTGAGAGCTGAACCACGGATCACAGGGACTTCATCGCCTGGGAACTTATACTGCTTCAAAAGATCTCGTACCTCTTCTTCAACGAGGTCAACGAGTTCTGGATCGTCCACCTGATCAATTTTGTTCAAAAAGACCACAATCGCAGGAACACCAACTTGTCGTGCAAGAAGAATGTGCTCACGTGTTTGTGGCATTGGACCGTCGGCTGCAGACACAACGAGAATTGCTCCATCCATCTGAGCAGCACCGGTGATCATGTTCTTAATATAGTCGGCGTGTCCTGGACAGTCGACGTGTGCGTAATGACGCTTATCTGACTCGTACTCACAATGAGCAGTAGCGATGGTAATACCACGCTCCTTTGACTCAGGAGCCTTGTCGAGGTCATCAACACCCTTGCTCTGGGCGATCATGCCCTTTGCAGAAAGTACTGCGAGAATAGCCGCGGTTGTCGTGGTTTTACCATGGTCAACGTGACCAATTGTACCCACGTTTACGTGTGGCTTGTTTCGCTCAAAAACTTCGGCCATAGTAGAAGTGTGTATGGGCAATTTTTTGCCCAAATTAGTTACCTTTTTAGCGGTTGAGATGCAAGTCTCAAAGACGTGGCGCAGTATAACAGAGGTCTTTGAACTGCGCAAGTCTCTAACCCGCAGTTTATTAACAAGCTTTTTTATTTCTTTTCCTAGTCAATTGGCTCTAGATAGAATTGCTCTTCCCCAAACTCATCCTCATCTTTTTTTGAATCAGATTCTGCCGTTTTTGGGATAGTTTCTTCGATCGCATCCTGAACGTTTCGCTTTGCGAATGCCTCGTACTGCTTTTCGAGATCTACGAGCTCCTCATCGCTCAATTGTTCCGGATTCCAGGTAGGCCCCTCACCTCCGGCTGACTTCATCACATCCCAGATATCAGGAATACCCTCTTCCTCTAGATCGTGACCTACAACGTCATTGGGCTCATTTTCAGGATCAATATCAGGGTAAATATCTGTTTCGACACCGGAATCTATCTCCTTCCCCTTCGAGAATGGTGCGTCGATGAAAAGCTCGTATTGATCTAGATCTATGACCACATAAGCGTTTTCACCATCAGAATCGGTAACAATCATGGTATCTCCAGTCTGCTTTACAAGCTTCAAAATACGTTTGAATTGATCCTTCATAGTGGCGTCATTGTAGTCGAAGGTGGGTTTCTGTCAAGCCTAAAAAGGCTAATTTTGTTGAGTATAGAACGTAGGGATGCGGTGACCCGATTGACAATCCACTCTTTATAAAGTACGCCTCATCTTGTAGAGCCTAATACAAAACGGCTCAACAAGGAGGAGCCATGTATGATCGCCTCCGTGAAGTTCTCGCGCAACCAATCGTGCGACAAGCATCGCACCCGTGGTCACCCCGTGGGCTGCTCGATCGGCTCGCAGAGGCGCATCAGGTATGCGCGCACATCTGCCAAGAGCGAAACAACGGACTGATCCCCTTGTGCCTGTCTGGTGGTCTGGACTCCACGACGAGTTTAGGACTGCTGACTCGCCTCGTTCCTAAGGACAGCATCCACACATTCACGATCTGCCAAGGACCAGAGCACGCAGATGGTGTATTCTCGCGCCTAGCGGCAGAACATTTTGGCGTTCGACATACCCTGCTCATGCCCACGCAGGAGCAGATCCAGCAGATGCAACTCGAACTCCCCAAGGCAAGCTTGGGAGCGATCGCCACTCGGCTACTCTACCACCACCTGTCGGAGGTGGGCGTGCACGGCGTCATCGCCCACGACGGGATCGATGAGTTGCTGGGTGGCTACTGGCTCCATCGTGTCACACCCGAAGTGGCCTTCCCTGACTACTGGCATCGGCTTGAGCCTGAACATCTCGCCGTCTTACTCCTAATCGCCAAGGAAACAGGGATCGAACCGGTGTTCCCTTACCTTCAGTGGGACGTAGTGGAAGTGATCACGTCCATTCCGTTCAACCAAAGGACAAGTCGAGAATGTAGTAAGATGCCCCTGCGGGAAATCGCCCGAGAGGTTGGAGTTCCTGCGACGATTATCGAGCGACAAAAGATAGGACTGTGCGACGTATTGACGCTCGACGAGCGCACTCGCGCCACGATCTAGACTGGGAGCTTCCTAAACAGGAGACTCCTTTTTTGATATGCTTTGACTAGGCAACCTCATCTCTATGAATGCTCCAGGAAATCCTATTCTCCCTCTGTTTCACCACATCCACCACACCTCAAACGGGCATGAAGTGCACCACTGTGGAGGTGAACACCGGCATATCGACCCAGCTGTGAATTATTCAATTCAACACTGTGCATGCCAGAAACATCGCATCGACAAACAGCGGGCGCTTGGTCATGCAACTGGCGCGGACACTCAACCAATCTCATTCTGGATTAATTTCATACAGCCTTGCCCAGAGGGCGGATGGCACATCGAATCTGGCGTCACGGAATAATTTCAACATCTAACACATCTCACCATTAAAAAACCGTATGCAAGTCGAACTTGATCCGAATGTCATGCCAAAAATTCCTGGCGCAAAAGTCGCGATCCTTCAGGCAAAGTGGTATCGCGAGCCAATCGACAAGATGGTGCAAAAAACCGTTGATCTATTGGTCGCGGCGGATTGTCCCAAACCAGAAGTCCATATCCTTCCAGGCTCACTTGAACTTCCGCTAGCGGCACAAGCACTCATGCGCAAGGAAAAATACGACGCGATCATCTGTTTTGGCGCCATCATGCAAGGCGAGACCAAACACTTCGACATGATCATGAATATGTGTGCTGAAGGGTTCAACAACGTCATGCTCGAAGAAGGCGTGCCAATTATCATGGAAGTTATTCCGATTGGAAACATGGATCAATTGGTGGCAAGAAGTCAGGACAATGCATTCAACAAAGGTGTAGAGGCCGCAATCGCGACGGCGGAAATCATCGACTGGCGACGACGTAATCTTGGTACCTAATTATGTCGATGCGCATTCACCTTGTCGCTGGATACATCCATAAAGACATCTGCGACCTGATGATCGTCGCAGCTCAATCGATTTCAGATGAGCTTGACTGCCGGATTGATCGTGTCGTCTGGACTCCCGGATCGCTCGAGGCACCACTTGCGGTAAAAGAATTGATTGAACGAGACCGACCTGATGCTGTGGTCATATTCGGCATCCAAGAACAAGGAGCGACAAAACACGGCGAAGTAATCGCCCACCAGGCAACAAGTAAGCTTCTAGATCTCCAACTTCTGTATCGAATGCCCATGGCGATCGCCATTATCGGACCAGGAGCCACACTCGAACACGCAAAGGAAAAAGCAGTGCGAACCGCACAGAAGGCTCTACGTGGGGCTGTTCACATGGTAAAACTCACCCACGACTTCGGCACAGAACCCCTTGTTTAATCGATAAAAACAAGCTTTTTCTACCTAGGGCATTGACGTAATCCGCAAACTCTGATATCCTTCCATCTTGTGCAGTAACCCTGCTTGTCGGGGTTCAATCGTGATGACCCGTTTAGCTAACGTTCATATCCGAGAAACGTCTGATAATAGCCGCACAAGAGAGAAGTAGATGAACAGGATGAAGTAACATTGCAAGCCTGAAACAGCACTCTCACCTCAGATGTAAAAACACTCCGGCTTAGGCCGGGGTGTTTTATTTTTCTATCGCAGGACCCCTCCCCACTCCATAACCTCGAAGCCGTCGCGGTTGGCTCTTGGGAGTCGGAGCGGAGGATAAGATGGTCGCCATGCGTCGAGCCCTTCGTAATCCATGAGGATGCGGAACACGTGATCTGGCTCAACTGAGAGCGAGAGTGGCGCGAGTTCGTTCATCACGTTTGTCCCATGGAAGCCGATCTTGTAGTACGGGGCGAACTGCATGCGTGGGAGCCAGAACTCGACAAAGTCAGCGATCTCAGACTGGTTGAAATTCATCTTTACAAGTGTCTCGCGCAAGAACGACTCCACACCCGACTGATCGACCACCCAGTACGTCTCCACAGGCGAGTATAATCCCCCACGACCCTCCCAGAACAAGTACGGATACTCGAGTCCATCTGCACGATTCACAATCCGACCATCCGGATACGCTGTCACGTCCCACCCATCACCGTACTCCGGCTCTGTATACGAGAATCCTCCACGAGGACTTACCCAGACACTCAGATCCATCGTCGACTCTGGATACAGATAGATCACCGGCTTCCCGCATTCAACAGGCGGGACAATCTCATTGCTCATGAATTCAACCCAACGTCCTAGGCCATCTTGGTAGTAGAAAAATGGATGGTCAAAATCATCGTAAGTCTTCGGCTCTTGTCCCTCTTGTTCCCAAGTCACGATCGTAAATGCCTCGTCATAATATTCGAGGTCGTAGCTTACTGGCTCATACACCGGATACCGCACATCTTCCGTAAAACCCTCTCCTGTTTGAACGAGAGTTAATGTGTCAATCGTCGACTGTGGGATAACCGTTGCTACGTTCGTGAACCCACATCCACCTACTGTCCCTTTGAAATAGATCTCTTCATTGAAAACACTCCCATCGTTCCAGGTAATCAACGGCCGCCCCATGGCATAGCTGATGATGGTTCCCGTGTCGGCTGTCTCATAGTCGAAGAACGGAGGTCGCAGATCATAGAACAAAACCCGACCGTCTTCATCCACATCGAATAGCTGATTCTCCCCCGCCGCGGTCTGCCCTTCCAACAAATTTCCGTCGACATCCCGCTTGGGTTCGTACTGTCGCAATAGACCCCCATTGGTAAGTGTTACAGTCTTTGTAGCCGCTGTCAGGGCCGTGGCTTGTTCGGAATATAACCGATGCCAATACCCAGTCAAAAAGTATTCATTCCCTTCTGTATCATGATAGATCTTTTCAAATTCAAATTCTGCAATCGTTGCAGATGTGTCTACAGTGAACCCACCGAGTTTCATAAGAAGCCAGTCCCTCTCAGACAGGGTTGAAGTGGTAGAACCAGCAAAGAAAACATCTCGAACATAATCGAGGAGAACAGGACTCTTCGAAGAAGTTGAATCAACAAGGAAATAAAATGAGGTGTAATTGGTCCCCAACCCTACAAACGGAACCGTTGTCATGACAAGATCCCAGCCGTCGTATGACCCACCTCGGACAGTTCCCAACTGATAGGACCAATGTGTCCGTCCGCTTGGATCCTCCTCACATTCATACCAATGATCACCTGTCTCAGAATCCTCAGCGAAACAGAGCACTTGAGTAAGCTGTTGATCATCCGGATATGACGGTTGCGACGTTGGATCGATCCAATCGATCTGGAGCTCTTCATTGGTAGACACAAACACGAGTTCCTGTTGCTCCTCCTGTGCCTCATCTTGTGCCTCATCAACGGTTTCTTGCTCATCGACAGTCTCCGAGGACTCTTCCGTTTCCTCTCGCTCTTGTGTGACTTCCTCCCACAGATTCATCGCAAACACGCCGCCAACAAATGCGGCAATGCAGACAAGAACAATGATCCCAGTCATCCTGGCTGGGAATTTTGGTGAGGGAGTTGGTGGAGAGGCAGGAGCATTCTGGTCAATCATATAAAAATGGGATAACTCCCGTTAAAATCTGGGGTGCGAGATCCTCTGATGAGAGGCTCGCAATGTGTTGAAAAATGATTTGCGCATCTTCGTCCGAAAGTGGCGTGGGTTGCCCATCAAGCGTCTCGACAGGAGACAGATAGATCATACCGCCTTCCTCCTCAAAGAGTACAGTCACACTCAAACCGACGTCTGTGCCTGGTGCGACTTGGTCGAAGACGAAATTTCCAAGCGAATAGATGACGGGGACGCCGCCCATCGACTCGATGCCTTGAATGACGTGGGGGTGTGAACCAATGATGAGGTCGGCGCCTGCATCAACCATCTGCTCAGCAAGCTCTCGCTGACCATTTTGTGGGGCAGCAATGTATTCCTCTCCCCAATGCGGATACACGATCACGAATTGTCTATCGTCAGCTTCTTTTTTGATAATGGGGGTTAGATCTTGGATCCGGCTTCCAAACTGATGATACCCAACGACACTAACTCGACCGTACCGATACACGGGTTCACTGACCGCATAGCCACCGAACCAGGCCAGTTCTAGATCGTTGAGCCATTCTTGAGTTTCAAACTCTCCATCGATCTCACGGTCACGGCTGTGATTATTCGCAAGGCTCACGACATCGACAAACGGGAGCATTGCTTCAACAAATTCTGTCGAGAATGTAAATCTAAATGGCGGATCGATAGTGGCGATGCTCGCGTCTTCGCTGATTGTTCCTTCGAGATTCGCAACGCGCAGCTGTGCCCCTTGTAAGAACCGCTCCACATCGCGCCATGGATCATCCATTCCTTGCGACTCAATTCGTAAGCGCACCCCACGATCCAACATCACGTCCCCGACAAACTGAATTGATGCAAAAAGATCATCGACCGGCTCACCCTGCTCGAAGTACCCAAGGATATGGCTGGTATTATCCCGCCAGTCTTTCGTTGCCCCCATGGCGAGCGAACTGCCGTGATGCGTGAGTTGCCACGATTGTGCACCCCGCAATCGATTGATTTCAAAAAGTGTCTCGAGTACCCCGTTCGCGTCGATCTCAAGTCGACATCCCGCATCGCCGCAGTCGCCTCGCTCAAGCGCTGCGAGTGTCTCTTCGTCGTGCGGAACACGAATATGCTCGGGGAGATTGTGCGACATGTCGATGGATGCGATCACGAGCGATTGAGGCGCGACTTCCTGAATCGTATTTGCGAGATCTACAAGATCCTCTCTCGAGACGTCATCGTGAATCACGATCGGCACAATTTTCGCGTGAGGAAACCAAACCTTCACAAACGGCACAATCGCCGACACCCCATGTTCCTGCTCAAAGGTGTTGGGCTCGTACGAACGCTGTTCCACACCGTCGAGTAACTTCTGGAGACTCTTCGTATCAACTTCAACGTCACCATACGGCGTCTCCCATGTCCCATCAGTTGTCTGAACCACAGAGCGCCCAGCATCAAAATGATTCGGTGACAAAATAATCACCGTCTGCTCTCGCCCGGTCCCTAGCGCCGCAAATGTCTGTGCAATTTTATCGCCAACGAGAAGATGATGCGCAACAATCCCCGACCGAGCACCGGTCCGATCAATGTCCTGTGCGGTCGCATTTGCGGATTCGTACAGACTCGGCGAGGCAAAGGTGTAGGAGAAACGATGTGCACTGTTCTCAACTTGAGAAAACTCATACGTCGCCACAAAAGCTCCAAAACCAAAACACGCAAGAACAAGGACTCCCAGCCACAGGCGTGTTGAACGGCTCATACTACTTCAGACCAACGACTTTTTTAATCGAAGAGAGTTTCTTTTTATAGTCGATGAACTCTGCAATCTGACCTCGGCAACGTGCGAGATTATGTGCCCGTCGAGATTCATATCGTGACTTATCCCAACCGAAGTAGTTATCGTCGAAATAATCGGTAAGAAAGCGTGCGGCGAGCTCGAGCGTAATTGTGCCGATTGCTTTGGGGACATGCTGGAGTTCGCTCTTTGTCATCATGTCGCCCGCGCCTTTTTTGTATCCCACCCAGGCTGCGCGAAACATCGGAAGGCTAAATGTATTCTTTGGATCATCCTCTACCCCACCACACCACGACCGAAACGCATCACCAAGCTCAACCAAGAGCGGCCGACGGTTACAGGTGTCTAGATCAATAATCGCCTTGGCCCGCCCCTTTGAGTCAAATAAGATATTTGAAATCTTGGGATCGCCGTGGATCACACGCATCGGTAAGCGCGCGGGCAAAAAATACTTCGGCAACTCGCATCTAAGAAAATCGACTTCTTCTTTCACCTCTGTCACATCATGTTTCTCAATCGTCCTGAGAAACTTCTCATAGATTTTTTCTGTTTGATGCAAAATTTTTGTTGAACCGAACGTGTAAGGAAACGCATCGAGCACCTTGTGGAAACGTGCATACATCTCTCCTGCCGCGCGTGCCATCGCTTTATCCTTTATGACTTCAACTGTCTTCCCAGGGAGTCGTGTCTGCAGGCGCCAACGATGCGCTCCATCTATAACAAGCACATCACCATTCTTAGTCAAAATACAGTCAGGTGTTGGAAACCCTTGGGCTTTTAAAAAACGCGTCACATGCAAAAAATCTTTGGCGATGGCTTTGGAAGCGAGTACCGGATGAAGTCGCTGGATGATATACTTTCCAGAACTCGCGTCGATCGCGAACGTGTCATGGACAAGTCCAGCGGACACAGGTGCGATCTTCTTGATCACACCAAGGTCATACTGACCAAGAATTGTTTTTGAAATCATAGAATGTATGGATTTTATCACGTTCCTCTTTATTCTTGCAGGAGCTCTTGTCATTGTTCTTAATATCTTTGCCATCATTTGGTTTGGTGGAATGCTCATTCCAATTTTTGCCTTTGGAGGTCCCTATGTCCCATCGAGTGATGAGAGGGTCAAACGAATGCTGCAGATAGCGCACATCACCCCAAACGACATCGTGATCGACCTAGGCTCGGGAGATGGGAAACTCTTGGTTGCTGCCCTTGAAGCCGGAGCCAAACGGGCCATTGGTTACGAAATTCATCCAGGACTCGCAAAGTTCTCTCAAACAAAACTTGCGAGAAAAGGGATGAGAGACCGCTCACGTGTCTTTTGTAAATCTATGTGGAAGGCAGACCTAAGTGATGTGACACTCGTTCTTCTTTACCAAATCCCCTATGCCATGGGAAAGCTCGGTGACAAACTCCTTTCCGAACTTCCTCCAGGCGCCCGTGTCGTCTCGAACGCCTTTGAATTCCCCAACTGGAAACCAACGAAAAGCGAAGGCGACGTGCACGTCTACATCAAGTAGCTAAAAGGTGGGTTCGTGCGGTTCCCACAGTTGTGCGGAACCTGATCGAGGACATCAACCAGCTGCCCTGACCACCAAGCGTCATGCTAACTAAAAGAGACCCACACGGGGTCTCTTTTAAATTGGTTTCTTTCTATTCATCGGACTTTCCGCCGCGCTTTTCGATGATCTCCTTTGCGACGTTGTTTGGAACTGGAGCGTAGTGATCAAATTCCATCGAGTAGCTTGCGCGACCCTGGGTGAGTGATCGAAGCGAGGTTGCGTAACCAAACATTTCTGAGAGTGGGACGAATGCATCGATCACTTTATTTCCAGATCGGTCGCTCATCTCCTGAATTTGTCCACGCTTAGCATTGAGGTCTCCCACAACGGTTCCCATAAAATCTTCCGGTGTCACGGCTTCCACTCTCATCACTGGTTCAAGTAGGTCGATACCTGCCTTCTTTGCAGCTGACTGGAATCCCATTGACCCAGCAATTTTAAAGGCGGCTTCTGATGAGTCCACTTCGTGATAGCTTCCATCGTAGAGCGTAATCTTTGCGTCCAAGAGCGGGTATCCAGCAAGCACCCCTCGATCGGCGGCTTCACGAACCCCCTTCTCAATCGCATTGAAGTATTCCTTCGGAATGGCACCACCCTTCACTTCTTCCTCGAATTGAATACCTTCTCCTGGTTCGAGCTTTTCAATACGAAGATACACATGACCATACTGACCACGTCCACCAGACTGACGCACAAACTTTCCTTCTGCTTCTGCATTTCCTTTAATCGTTTCGCGGTAAGACACTTGTGGCTGACCAACGTTACACTCAACAGAGAATTCACGCTTCAGTCGATCAACAATGATGTCGAGGTGAAGCTCTCCCATTCCTGAAATAATCACCTGGTTTGTTTCGTCATCTGTGCGCACACGGAAGGTTGGATCTTCTTCTGCAAGCTTATTCAAGGCCATACCCATCTTTTCCTGGTCGGCCTTCGTCTTTGGCTCGATGGCGATCGAAATAACTGGCTCAGGAAACACAATTGATTCAAGCAAAATTGGATGTTCGGGATCACAGAGCGTGTGCCCGGTGAAGGTTCCTTTCAAACCAACCATGGCGGCAATCTCACCTGCATAAACATCCTGAACATCTTCGCGTGCGTTGGCGTGCAATCGCACAATACGACCCACACGTTCGCGTTCACCTGTTGATGAATTCAAGATGTAAGATCCGGCCTTTACCGAACCAGAATAGACACGGAAGAACGCAAGCTTTCCCACAAATGGATCTGCAGCGATCTTAAAAGCAAGCGCTGAAAACGGATCACTGTCAGAGTGTTGACGTGTGAGGTGCTCTTCTTCGTTCTCAGGATTCACCCCATGCACTGCCTCAACATCGAGTGGGCTTGGGAGGTAGGCAAC
Source organism: Candidatus Uhrbacteria bacterium CG_4_9_14_3_um_filter_50_9 (assembly GCA_002791295.1). Classification (GTDB taxonomy): domain Bacteria; phylum Patescibacteriota; class Patescibacteriia; order UBA9934; family GWF2-40-263; genus UM-FILTER-50-9. The sequence continues at coordinate 13,504 of PFWU01000045.1, read as the reverse complement.
AACCGCATCAAGCAAGAGCTGAACGCCTTTGTTCTTCAATGCTGTTCCACACATGACAGGAATAAACTCATTGGCTAGTGTAGCCTTTCGAATAACCGCCTTAATCTGCTCAACAGGAACTTCTTCTCCACCGAGATACTTATTCATGAGATTCTCATCGTTTTCTGCAACGGCTTCCATGAGCTTTCCACGCCATTCTTGTGCTTGTGCCTTGTACTCCTCTGGAATCTCTGTAATTTCAACCTCTTGACCTTGTTCATCTCTATAGAACACAGCATTCATCTCAACCAAATCAATCACCCCAATGAAATGAGCTTCTGTCCCAATTGGAAGCTGAATCGGGTGAGCGTTCTTTGTGAGACGATGATGAACAGATTCAAGGTCCTTAAAGAAATCTGCCCCTGTTCGATCAAGTTTGTTGATAAAGACGATACGAGGCACCTTGTAGTCATCTGCGTAACGCCAGTTTGTTTCTGACTGAGGCTCCACACCAGCCACACCATCAAACACGGCCACACCACCATCAAGCACACGCATCGAACGCTTCACCTCAACGGTAAAGTCAATGTGACCTGGGGTATCGATCAAGTTCAATCGATGATCTTTCCAAAAACAAGTCGTAGCCGCAGCGGTAATAGTGATTCCACGTTCCTGTTCCTGCGCCATCCAGTCCATGGTGGCTTCACCTTCGTGTACCTCACCAATTTTGTGCTTGCGACCCGTATAAAAAAGGATACGCTCAGACACCGTTGTTTTTCCGGCGTCAATGTGGGCAAAGATTCCGAAGTTTCGAATCTTGTCCAAGGGATAGTCTCGTGACATACGTTTTTACGTTTGAAATGATCGAAATTAACGAGCAAAGTGAGCAAAGGCGCGGTTGGCTTCTGCCATGCGCTGCACATCCTGGCGCTTCTTCACTGCATCGCCTTCGCCGTTTGCTGCATCCATGAGCTCACCAGCCAACTTCTGTGCCATAGGTCGTCCTTTCTTCGCACGTGCCGCACCGATGATCCATCGGTACGCAAGGACATAACGTCGATCGCCACGCACGGACATTGGGACCTGATAGTTTGCACCACCTACACGCTTACTCTTCACCTCAAGAGATGGCATGACGTTCTTCAGAGCCTTATCAAAAATATCAGTCGGCTCTTCCTTCGTCTTCTCCTTAATAATCTCAAACGCATCATAGACCACGCGTTGTGCGGTGGTCTTCTTTCCGTCGAGCATGATGTAGTTAATGAGTTTCGCAACAGGAACGCTACCGAACCTTGGATCTGGCGTCAGCTGACGCTTTGGGGCTTTCTTACCTCGCATAGTTATGACGATTACGGAACGGATGTTCTTCCCTCTGCGATGAGGTACTCCGTTCGCTGAATGAAATAAAAGCTTGTCGCTCGTAGAGAACAGCCGACAAGAGCAGCTCTCTACAAACGACAAGCGTAAGATTACTTTTTCTTTGGACGTTTCGTGCCGTACTTTGAACGGCTCTGGTTGCGACCGTCGACACCCTGAGTGTCGAAGACACCGCGGACGACGTGGTAACGCACACCAGGAAGGTCCTTCACACGACCACCACGAATCATCACGATGGAGTGCTCCTGAAGGTTGTGACCTTCACCTGGAATATACGCATTCACTTCCGTTCCGTTTGAAAGACGCACACGGGCAATCTTACGGATAGCGGAGTTTGGCTTCTTCGGCGTCATGGTTGTCACCTTCACACACACTCCACGCTTAAATGGACTTCCCTTCTTCAGCTCTGTGCGCTTTCTGTGAAGAGAATCCAGCGTGTACTGCATGGCAGGAGACTTGGTTTTAGACGTCTTAGCCGTGCGTCCTTTTCGAATAAGTTGATTGACTGTAGGCATAAAATTTTGCGCCGGAAGAGTAACATGAGCCTTTTTTTCAGTCAATAGGATACAGAGACCGTTGTTAAATGAGAGAAAAGATTGCGCTGAAATATCCCCCACAGCTGACACCGGCTAATGCATCGCAAATGACAAACGAAGGCGCCGAGATAAAGAAGAAAATATTCACACTTGTAAACGCACTCACAAGAACAGCGATCATCAAAATCTGCGGTCCGCGCTGGGACACAAACAAACGGAGATCCTTGTACTTCGGCGCATCAAACAGCGCAAAGAATAACTTGGATCCATCAAGAGGGTGCACCGGGATAATATTGAAGAGCATGAGGAACAAGTTGATCAAAATCGTGAGGAACAAGAAAATCGAAAGCAGATTCAACGGCGCAATAATCTCTCCCCCCACAAGCACCTGAAACGCCACACCCGCAATCACAGCCATCACCAAGTTCGATGCCGGCCCCGCAAGGGCAATCTTCACCGAGTCCCATTTTGGATCCTTGAGATTATACGGATTGTAAGGAACAGGCTTCGCCCACCCAAACCCAAACAGCAACAGAAGCACGAGACCAGTCACATCAATATGTGCGAGTGGATTAAGCGTAAGCCGACCTTCATACTCAGCGGTCTTATCACCGCGCAATTTCCCAACCAATGCATGACTAAACTCGTGAATAGTCAAACTAGAAAAGATCGCCGCAATCCATGCAAGCGCAATAGCCGGAGAACCAAGAAGGAGTTGGATGAACATGCTGAAGTAGCTTTAGCTGTTTGAATTATGAGATAATCCTTGACAAGAATCAGTTTCTCAGGAATACTGTTCGGCTTGTGCCAGCAATAAACCTCTGAGGAAGTTAAGTGTGAACACATGAACCAGCAACACCTAGAACGTGGGTTGACAGAGCGTCAACGCACGGAACTCTCCCACCTGCGAGAGCGTGCTCAAGCACGCGGCCTACGCATCCGTCTTTCGGAAGACCTCGTGCACGTGATCACCTGCGGTCAGGATGGCCGCGAACTCTTTCGTCAGTCGCTCGATGACGCCCTGAGTGACGATGACAAGAACGCAGAGCGTCAGGCAACATTACCCTGACGCTCTTTCTTTTTACTCATCTTGATGTTGATCATACGTTCGGCCAATAAATTCAATGGCACGTCTAAGTTCAGAGAGCTTTGTTCGAACGTGAAGAGCACTCACCTGATCAATCTTCTGTTCAAGTGCTGACGTGATTTCTGCTGACGAAGCACGCCCTTGTTCAATAAATGTCACCAAATAATCAGCAAAGGTCGCCAACGCAAAATCTTTCATCACATCCTCCTCTTGTTTAAAAAAGTGGTCATATAAAACCGCTGTAACTCGACCACCTTCAATCGCCGCACCTTCACCATGCTTTGCGTCATGTCGCTCAAGCCAGACGTTGCGCTTTTCTGCAAAACCCTTGTTTCGACGCTTTGATGAAAGCAACGTCATCAACGCCTCACCATCTTCGCGCACGTGACGCTCACGAGAAGACTCAGACGGTCGTGCAAGAACCTCTAATTTACGAACAACTTTTTCATCTTGATAATACCGTCGCTCATGATCACGATAAAGTTCAACGACTTGGCTACGATAAGACCCTGTAAATTCCATAGCTCCTCCAAAGTCAATAAGGTAAACCGTATTATGACGTTCGTCAGACGCTGGATTATGATTATAGTCACCCGAAATCATAATATTTCGCTCATGGGCATCTCGATGAACGATCCCAGCCTCATGAAGACGCGTCAGCGTTCGGTTTAATCTTGTCAAAATAGAAGGATCTAAAACAAAACCTTGTTTACTTAAATAATCATAAAGTCTTGCTGCATTTTCCTCCTCAATCCGCTCTCGCTCCACTTCCCTTTCTTCGACGGTCTTTCCTTTCCCCCCAGGCATCTTGTAGCCGATCATTGGTCCAACCTCTTGCTGAAGCTGTTCAACAGTCCACCCCTGTATCTCATCAGCATGAATATCTGGACGTCGACGGAGCAATGCTTCTTTTAGAAGGACTTCTGCTAAATCTTCACCCTGAACAAAGTCCATGACAATAATTTCTGCTCGTTCAGCAGAAGCTTTTCCTGTCACTTCTGACACCCGCTCTCGTGCGGCTTCACTCAGCTCAAAATCTCGATAAAACACTGGACGAGGAATCAATGCGACTGAATCTGGATCATTTCCAACAACTTGAAACGCTTTTTTGTGCAAACGAAATTCTTCTTTACCCGCACCGCTTCGATAAAGCTTCATCACCTTCACAGCCTTTTCATTGCCTAAATCAATATCATGTTCTTCACAAAACTTTTTCATCCCTGCGTCCAACAACTCAACGTTCAAAAATAAGATGACGCCATTATTTCCTTCATTCACCTTACTCGCTTTTAGAAACATGGTTTCAGCAAGCAAATCTAAAGCACGTTCTATTTCTTCTCGCTCTTCTCTGCTTGTTTCAGCGTCTCCTTGATGCTTCACCGTGTCGGTAGAGCCAACACTTGCAGGTGTCACGCCTTTTTGTTCGGGAGATCTTCGGTTAATCATAGCTTGCCTATAGGTTATTTACTTCTCTCCATCTTCGCCCCCACGCCCATGAGCTTCTCCTGCAATCGCTCATATCCGCGATCCAAATGGTGGATGCCTGTCAGCACGGATGTGCCTTCTGCGACCAATGCGGCGACCACGAAGGCGAGGCCTGCGCGGATGTCGGGGACTTCGATCTCGGCGGCGTGTAGTTGTTTAGGGCCTGTAATGACGGCTGAGTGTTTATGGTTCTGTCCTTTAAACCGACAGGTCACCTCCCCAAGACAGTTACTAAAGAGGGTGATGTCTGCCCCCATATCAATGAGTGCCTTTGTGTAGCCAAAGCGTCCTTCGTACACCGTCTCGTGAACAATACTTGTTCCCTGTGCCTGAGTCAGTGCCACAACAAATGGCTGCTGCCAGTCCGTCATGAACCCAGGGTGCGTGTCTGTTTCAAGTTCAATGCCTTTCAAATCCCCGACACCTTTAAACAAAATTCCTCCAGGCTGAACCTCATACTCCCCCCCGATTTTTCGCACCGCATTCAAAAAGGTGATCATGTGCTCATGCTCGGCATCGCGCACAAAAATCTCTCCACGTGTTCCGAGTGCGAGCGAGCCATAGGAGGCGGCCTCGATTCTGTCTGGCATCACACGTGCCTTACATCCGCTTAATTTCTCAACACCAATAATTTCAATTTGCCTTCCAGAATTAATCTGAATCATCGCCCCCATGCTCTGAAGCATCATGATGAGCCCTTTAATTTCTGGTTCCCCGGCGGCATTATGGATGGTGGTCCGACCGTCTGCAAGGACGGCTGCCAAGATAGCTTGCTCTGTGGCGCCGACTGATGGGTAAGGTAGTTCGACGAGCGCTCCGGTCAACCGACCATCGACATGTGCATGATAACCGTCAGACGTTGCTTCAATCTTGACTCCCATCTTCATGAGCGCATCCAAATGCCAATTCACGGGCCTGGGGCCAATTTTGTCTCCTCCAACAAGCGGCACAAAGGCCTCCCCTGTACGATGCAAGAGCGGAGCGATCGCAAGAACGCTAATACGATTTTTGCGCGAAAGCTCCCGGACCGAGCTTGATGAAATAACGGAAGCTCGTGCGTGGACAGTGTGTTCGTCCACCCACTCCACCTTGGATCCAACGGCTTCAATAATTTCCTGGGTAATCTCTGTCTCGTGCTGGCGCGGAACATTCGTAAGCTCAACTGACTCCTCCGTGAGAAGCGTCGCGATCAACATTTTTGACGCAGCATTTTTTGCGCCAGAGACAGCAATCTCGCCATGCAGCGGACCACCTCCTGTTACATGAAATGTATCAGTCATATTTCACCGTCAAGGATACCCCCCTAGAAAAGATCGTCAACTTGACATGATGCGTGTGAAAAAAACGGCTCATGACCGAATAAAACCTTAGCTCAGCAACATCCCCACGGCGTAGATTGTGGTTGTAGCGATAAACATTGGAAAGATCCAATCAATGAAGTTAAGAAACCATCGTTCACCACTATACAAGTAACGAAAGACGATGATCTCAATCGTAATCACATACAACATCCCGAGGACCGTTGTCCAAAAAACAGAGACTCCGTGATGAAACTGAAAAAACGTCGCAAAGACTGCCCCAAACACCAACACCACCACTCCGTAATGAAGTGCGATGTACCAGGTGCGAGAAAACCGGTGGGCGTTGTTTACGTAAACTTCCATGAGGATCCAGGCGATAAATGCGTGGAGTCCAATGGCGAACAATGTGAGTGTGTTCATACGTGACCTTCTTACTATACCCAGTCCACCCATCCCCGCCAAGATGTATCCCTATTCAGAACACGATTCTTCTGGTAGTCTCCTCACGTATGTTTTTAACCATCATCACCGACTGTCGTGACGACAACGCACGGACACGTCAAGAAACCCGTTACGCACACCTGTTTCCAGAAGCGAACGTTAGCTTTATTGGTGTGGCAAATGACATTGAAGCCTCTGGAAATGTCATTGATATTATTGATTCTGGTGATGATGCTCCAGGCGTGATTGCCGTGAACTGTGCTCCACGTCACGGACGCGCCAAAAAATGGAAAAACGGATCACCGTTTGGATACTGCTGGGTGGGAGAAAAACTCATCGTTGGAACAATCGACGGACTCTCATTTAGTTTTATCAAACAGTTTGGTCTTGCCGATGCCATAGAGGTCACAGATATTCGAACAGCCCTTAAAGAAGGTGGATACACTCCTGAGCAAATTGAACTAGCTGCGAACACCCAATTTCGTTCGTTAAATTATCTCCCACGTCTTGCACGAATTGTCTGGGAGAAAAAAGAAGTCCCTTCTGAATCCATGCCGATTTCCGAAGTGCCTGATATGCCGTCGCTTGTTTGGTGGGTGGATTCTTTTGGAAACTGTAAAACATCTCTCACACCTGAAGCAATTAACTTTGAACCAGGCACAGAAAAGCAGGTGACCTTCTCTTGTGGAACCACCCTCTTAGTCCCATGCGTACAACGTCTTGCCGATGTACCAGATGGAGAACCAGCCCTCATTGTCGGAAGCTCTGGACTCAGGAATCACAACTTCATCGAGCTCATTACCCAAGGGATTGGTGACGGTGGAGCCGCAAAACGATTCAACATCAATAAAGCAGATTCCATCACGATCGGTTGACAAACCGATCTTTGCTTGTCATGCTCTTTTCTTCCATCCAAAAAGGAGATCCTCCATGGAAGTCAATCGTCCCACCTTGGTGCTCTTTCCGGGCGCCTGGGGCAATCGCACAGACTCGCTCGTCCGCTGGTGGTTCCGACACGTGATCCGTCACTTCGCCGACTGGAACATCATCGTCCTCACCTACGAGGGTAAGACGGTCAAGGACTACCTCAGGTCAGCAGAGCAGCAGCTCAAAGAGGTGGAAGGTCCGCTGTTCGCCATCTGCTACTCCATGGGTGCCGTGATCGCCCGTGGCGTGAGCGCCCGCATGCCGGGCCGCTTCGTGTGCGTGGCACTCATCAGTGGGCTGGAGCGCATCGGCGTCCGAGCGAAGGTACTCATGAACGGTCTGCGGGTGGTGTTCTGGCCGCTCATCCGAACGCTCATCCTGAAACCGCTCATCCCGGACAACAGCGAACAGGTCGAACGACTGTTCCTGAGTGGGCCCATGTCGATGAGCAAGCGTGCGGCAGCGCTTGAGATCTTCTCAAAGATGACTCCAGAGTCCGCTCGGGCCATCCTCGCACTCGCGGTCCCAGGCCTGCGCCAGACCCAACCACGATTCACGTGCCCGGTCATGGCCATCGTGCCGCGGGACGACTTCTTCTTCCCCGATCAGGGAGACCTCTACCGAGGGGAAGACGTTGTGGAAGTCCGCTGCGAAGGCGCACACGGCCTGATCTGCACAGACAGAGATGCACTCCACCCCCAGCTCCAGCGCATCCACCGCTTCTTCGCGACTCACCTCTAACGGGTGAGTTTTCTGATTCATCCACACAAACACATCGCAAAACCCTCGACAGGCGGTATACTTTACTCTATAGTTTCGCCGATTCATTCATTTCTTATCCCTATGAAGACCTTTAAAGCGAGTAACTACATGCGCACACCAGTCGCCACGATTGGCAAAGGCGCAACCCTTAAGGAAGCCGTCCGCATCATGATCGAGCACAAGACCAATGGACTCGTCGTCGTCGACGCTGACAATCGAGTCGCAGGGATTCTCTCCAGCTGGGACATGATCCAACACTTGGTTCCAGATTATTTGGAAGAGGACCAACACCTCGCTGCATTTGAGGCCGCAGCCAAATTTAAGGAGCGTGTCACAGAACTCGCCGATGATCCCATCGAGAGATTCATGACAAAGCAAGTCCACTCCATCCACCCTGAGTCAACCCTGATGGAGGCCGCAGCAACACTCTCGGAATTTCGTATTCGTCAACTTCCTGTTGTCGATGATGATGGCTATCTCGTCGGCTACTTAAACCGCACCGACATAAAAAAAGCCGTGGCTGAAATTTTAGGTATTGACCCACAATAATCGATTATGGATCCATTCATTATCGCCGTCATTATTTTCTTGGCGACCTACGCCGTGATCATTTCAGAAAAAGTCCATCGAACTGTTGTCGCCCTTACTGGTGCTGTTCTCATGATTCTGCTCGGTGTGGTCAATCAACACAAAGCGATCGAGGGAATCGATTTCAACACCATTGGTCTTTTAATTGGAATGATGGTTGTGGTCGGGATCGCAAAAGACTCCGGCATGTTTCAGTATGTTGCTCTGCAGTCAACAAAAATTGCGAAAGGAAAACCGATTCGCATCTTCTTGCTCCTTGGAGTGATTACCGCTGTATTCTCCGCACTCCTTGATAACGTGACCACGGTGCTGCTCATGGTCCCCGTGACGCTTGTGATCGCCAACAACCTGCGACTGAACCCAAAGCCATTTCTGATTAGTGCTATTTTGCTCTCGAACATCGGAGGAGCAGCAACACTCATTGGTGACCCACCAAACATTATCATCGGATCAGCAGCCAATCTGAGCTTCAATGACTTCCTGTTCAATGTCGGACCCATTGCGCTCATCGTGACCGTTCTTACAAGCTTGATGCTCTTTGTAGTCTACCGAAAAGAACTTAAGACTGCCGATAAGGGTGCGGCAAAGACGTTCCTAAAATTTGATCCTCGTCAGGCGATCAGTGATGTTCCCCTGCTGAAAAAATCCCTCTTCACAATCGCCGTCGTCCTGCTTGGATTTTTAACCCATGGAGCGACAGGTCTTGAGGGAGCAACGATCGCTCTTGGAGGAGCTGCCCTTCTGCTTCTCCTCACAATGAACGATCCGGAAAAACACCTGCATGAAGTGGAGTGGACGACGATTTTCTTTTTTGCCGGTCTCTTTGTTCTCGTTGTTGGGCTTGAGGAAGTGGGCGCCATTCATATCCTAGCTGAACATCTTATTGCATGGACCCATGGGGATCCAGCGACCACAACCTATGCGCTGATCTGGGGCTCGGCTCTCTTCTCAGCGATCGTGGATAACATTCCGTTTGTTGCCACCATGATTCCACTGATTCAAAACATTGGTGAGCTGACGGGAATTCCACTCACTCCATTGTGGTGGGCCCTCGCACTTGGAGCAGATATTGGAGGCAATGCGACACTCGTCGGAGCCTCAGCGAACGTCGTAGTGAGCGGTATGGCAGAAAAAGAAGGACACAAAATTGGATTCCTGGAGTACATGAAAGTCGCCGTCCCTCTTACTGTCGTTGGACTCATTGCCTGCACCATCTACGTGGGGATTCGATACGTCTAATCAAAAAACATCCGGTCAAAGCCGGATGTTTTTATATCAGAAAACCACGTCGATTGTAGACGTGGTTCGTTATGACTCAGCCGTCTGCTGGTAGCGAGGGTCAACGAGCGCGAGGTGTGAGGCATTCTGGGTGAGAATCCTCTCCATCTCGTCCCAGATGTCTGTCAGAAGATCACGAACTCCTTCCTTGCCCGGGTTCTCTTCTTCCCAAATGATCACACGACCACGGCGACCCACAAAGGCTGCTCCGTCCCACATGGTGCGAGCATCCCGCAGATCTCCCCAGTCAATACAGACTACAAGGATGCGGTACTCGGGGAGCTCCTCACAGAGCACTTCGAGTCCCCCTGCCTTTGGGTCCCGCAGCCGGGTGTAGCGTGCGCCCTGTCTGGGTATACCATTGAATCGTGTTCCTTCGGGGTAGAGGGCCACACTGGCTCCGTCAGCGCGAGCCAACTGTGCCATCTGCCGAATACGTTCCTTGTCACGCACGTCCCCGTTCCTTGAGACGAATGCAAACCCTGCACGCTCAAGGGAGTTCCCGAGCCCCGGAGCCGAACGCATCGCCTCTTTGACGACCCAGCGAACATCCTTGAGATCAAGCTCCTCCGCAGCCCCAGCCCCTTCCAAGTGGTCGAGTGCTGCCTGGTGGTTGAGCACGAGGATGTAGCGATCACTATAAGTCAGCTCTCGCACTTGTCGGTGCATCCTAAGTCCCAGGATGGACTTGAACATTCGACGGTAGAGCCCCGCCCAAGTCTGGTGCCAGTTGGTCTCTGTCTGTCGACGCACCAGAGCATCTGCTTGATTGCGATGATTCCACACCCGCCTCACGAGGATCTCAGGGATTGTGAGGAATGCCATGACTGAGAGGAACAGCAGTGCTGCAAACACTCCCAGGAAACTTCTGAACATGAGTGGCCTCCGATTTGCCGGCAAGAGCATATCAAAAAGACAGCAAACAGAAAAGAGGTTATAGGTGGATGTCCCATAGACCTCTTTATCTTTGTTATTAATGTTATTCACTGGTGGGCAGATTCCCGATAAACTCGATCAACCCTGTTGCTTCAAATACCTGAGAAAGGATGTAAAGAACGATCCCGGCAACCAACGTGGCACCGATGGCGGATCCGAGCCCAAAGATCAACCCATCGAAAAAACGTCTTTTGAATGTTCCTCGCACCCTTATCAGGTCCGCCAGATGTCGAACTTCTTTTGAAAGATCGTCTTGTTTAGGTGGCATACACGTGGCTTACGCATGCGTTGTCAGCTTGCCTACCCCATAAATAGAGGTGGCAACTAAAAAGGCGGGGATGATCCAATCAACATAGGTAAGAAACCACAGCTCCCCTTCGTAGATAAATCCAAAGTAGACGAGCTCGAACACAACCAAACAGACGAGCGCAACCGCCATGACTCGAAATGGATCTTCTTTTTGATGTCCTTTGAAGTACCAACCAAAGGCAATCGCAAAAAGCGCCATGTTCATGAGGTAGTGAATGACAATAAAAAACAGACGTGAAAGTTCTGTGATTTGAGAGAGACCGGCCAAGAGCAAGAGCCATGGAATAAAGGCTGTGATGGCAATGGTACCAATGAAGACAATTTTTGAGCGCATACTTATGAGAAAAAATTGAGAATAGATCTTGAGAGCGGCCAGCGCATGACATGATTCGCCGAAAGATGATCCCCACGTGACAAGAATTGA
>PFWU01000045.1:1777-2065 GCA_002791295.1 Candidatus Uhrbacteria bacterium CG_4_9_14_3_um_filter_50_9 | reverse complement strand
GGAACACGCTCGAGAAATGCTCGTGTTTGTCCTATTGGTACTACCGTATCATCCTCTGCGTGAATGATGAAGAGTTTCTGGGGATCAAATTGATTTGCGTGTGCGATTGGCTGAGCCAGTTCCCCACGCCCAAGTCGCCACCAATCGTCATGTGTGAATCGATAGCATCCTCCATATCCATCCTGCACAACCTGTTCGAGATAGTCATGTGGCTCTCCTGGTGTCGGTGCCGTCCAATCTGTGACGGGAGCAAGGGACACCACGCGATCAACACGATCATTGAGTGCG
>PFWU01000045.1:1213-1742 GCA_002791295.1 Candidatus Uhrbacteria bacterium CG_4_9_14_3_um_filter_50_9 | reverse complement strand
AACAACAAATACCTTTTCAGGATGTGTCTTGAATAACTCACCCGACCAGACATCTGTAAATCCACTTGGTAGAGCGTCGATAAGATCAAATACATCTTGGCTTGGCTCATGATCTAAAAACTGCCCACCACTTTCCCACGTGCCACGGTAACGCATGTGCAATGCCCAGTATCCCTTCTTGCTAAACCAATTGATCAGCTTAGCTTTTGAAGGTTTGGTGGGGAGACCATCTAAAATAATCACGACACGTTTTGAAGCACGACGCGGTGGAAGAAATTCCACCACAATATCTCCGGCAAGTTTGGCACGTTTTGGTCGCATAGGTTTAGTTGCGTTTATAGCGGCCCATGAGCTCAGCGTGCGTGATCTCATGCCCCTCCATTGCCTTTTTCAAGTCTGCCTTGGTGCTGTTTCTCGGCAAATCAAGCATGACATCGAGTGCATAGAGATAAACGTAATATCGATGTTCAGTCTCTGGTGGGCATGGACCTCCATACGCATTTACATTTCTCGTTGAAAGCCCGACAAC
>PFWU01000045.1:0-1188 GCA_002791295.1 Candidatus Uhrbacteria bacterium CG_4_9_14_3_um_filter_50_9 | reverse complement strand
ATACCTGTTGTACCCGCGTTCATATTCCACACCACCCAGTGATCCCACATGCCGTCTGGTCGGATCGACGTGGGCACATCAGGATCTTCCATCACAAGAGCAAGAGACTTCGTCTTAGCTGGCACGTCTTCAAAGGCAAGAGGCGGACTGATCCCTTCCCCGTCGCAGGTGTACTTGGATGGAATCATCCCTTGATGATTAAACGCAGGAGAAGAGAGCTTCATACGGTTTAGACTGAAGTAATGATCCCAAGTTTCTTTTGAAACATCCGTAAGTCCAATCGTTAACGCTGACTCAAGTGACACACCTTCCTTCAGAGCCAGTGCGACGGCTGCGGCACGATGTGACCCTTCAATTAGCATGACGTCACCTTTGTAACGCATCCCAAGGAATCTCACATGTGGAGGAAACGTCTCAATGATGGAGCGTAATTTTTCTTCTGTCTGGCTCCCGATAAACCCCTTGTAGCGCACAATGTCAGAGAACCGAGATGCGTCTCGTGAACCATAAAACGTTCTCCAATCTTTCCAAGAACCAATAAAGAATCCAGCCACGTCCTTAGGTGTTTCTATTTCAAAAAGTGACCACTTCAAATTCTGTAGCTGATGTTTCAAAACCAAGTCACCACGCCAATGTTCCCAATCCACACATCCCCGCTCCGTATAATAGTCACGCCACACTTCTTCTTCATCTTCCTTCCAGCGTTTCCAAATCTCATCCCACGAAAGATCTTGTAGATAAGTTAATGCCATAGGTGGATAGTATAGCGTTTTTCTCTACTTGACATCACTTTTTCTTTGTGTAGAATAGACACTAATAATATGACAAAGCATCATAGCTCAACACAAAACATTAAAGTTGCGGTTGACGCCGTCATCTTCACGATTGAGGACGATACCCTGCAAGTTCTTCTGATTCAAATGAAGAAGTCCCCTTTTGAAGGGATGTGGGCCGTGCCGGGTGGCCTTCTTGAAGAAGAAGAAACATCTGATTCAGCCGCAGGACGCATTCTCCGCACCCAAACCGGTGTGACGGAAGTTTTTCTTGAACAGCTCAAAACGTTTGACGCGATTGATCGTGATCCAGCTGGTCGAGTCGTCAGTGTCAGCTATTACGCCCTTATCTCAGGTGAAGGAGTGAAGCTGCAAACAACTGATAAATATGCGGACGTTAAATGGTGGCCAGTGA
>PFWU01000043.1:31096-31817 GCA_002791295.1 Candidatus Uhrbacteria bacterium CG_4_9_14_3_um_filter_50_9 | reverse complement strand
ATAATCTATAGTCTTGGAGTATCGCTGGGATATACCCTTGCAATTGTAATGTTTGCTGGAATAAGAGAACGAATAGAACTTTCACCTGTACCAAAATCTTTTAAAGGTTATCCAATCGCATTCATCACTGCAAGTTTAATGTCCCTGGCATTTCTTGGATTTAAGGGGTTATTCGGATTATGATTGGACAGGCTATTCTTGTTCTTGGTGGACTGGGGCTTGGATTTGGCATTCTACTTTCCTTTGCATCCAGAAAGTTTGCTGTAGTAGTAGACCCAAAAGAAGAGAAAATCCTGGAAGTACTGCCCGGCTCTAACTGCGGTGCCTGTGGTTTCCCGGGATGTCAGGGTCTTGCTGAGGCACTTGCAAAGGGAAAAACTGAGGCGACTTCTTGTGTTGCGGGTGGAGCTGAAGTAACAAAAAAAGTAGCAAAAATTCTTGGTGTAGAAATAGAACCAAAAACTGAACTTGTTGCTTTTGTCGCCTGCCGTGCAGGAATAAAACAGGCAAAAAAGAAATTCAAATACAGGGGTCTAAATAACTGCCAGGCAGATGCACTCCTGTTCACAGGAGACAAATCCTGCGTATATGGATGTCTTGGTTTAGGAAGCTGCGCAAAGGTCTGCCCTTTTGACGCCATATCAATTACCGCGGAGGGACTTGCGGTTATTGACCCCAAAAAGTGCAAATCCTGCCAGAAATGTGTTAAAGCCTGCCCCAG
>PFWU01000043.1:0-30995 GCA_002791295.1 Candidatus Uhrbacteria bacterium CG_4_9_14_3_um_filter_50_9 | reverse complement strand
GAAATTGAAGAAGTTTCGTTACGGAGTGCATTACCTGTTGCTTTTTATTCCACTCATTAATACGTTGATCAAAAAAATCCAGGTGGCCCGTTTTTCTCAAATGATCGGCGTCTTGCTCGGTTCTGGAATTTCAGTCGTCCAAGCCTTTAAGGTGGCAGCAGAATCGATCGAGCATCCCGTCTATCGAGCATCCTTAGAAAAGATTGCGTCTTCTATTCAAGGGGGAGAAAACATCGGTCTTTATTTAGAAGCCCATCCCAGATTATTTTCACCACTCGTGACCCAGATGATTACCGTGGGGGAGGAAACAGGACGACTCGATAAAAGTTTTCTCTCGGTTTCAATGTTCACGGAAGAAGAGATCGATGAGATTATTAAAGTCCTCACCACCCTTCTTGAGCCCGTCTTGATGTTGGTGATTGGTGGCCTTGTAGGATTTGTCGCCATCGCGGTGATTACACCTATCTATCAGCTGACGAGTGGCATCGGTGGATAGCGACGAACTATGAAGCCATGCAAGGGATTTAGTCTTGTGGAGACCATGATCGTCATTGCGTTGATGATGCTCTTGGCGACGACTGGGTATGTGGCAAGTCTCTCCATCATTCGATGGCAGTCATTACTAAACGATACGAATCTCATTACGTCTCAGATTGCCTTGGCACAGATGCACGCCTATTCACAGAGGGATGGTCAATCGCATGGGGTAAAGATTCTTTCAAACGAAGTCGTTCGTTTTACCGGAGATTCTTATGCACTGAGAGATCAGGAATTGGATGTGGTCCTTCCACGTGCGGGATCCATTTCCCTGACGGGTGATACAGAGATTGTGTTCACAGAAGGAGGACTTGCACCGATCCAACCATTTATCATCATTCTTGAAATGGGCATCCGAACGCATGAGATCTCCGTTTCATCTTATGGAATACTCGACACAACAACAGGGATTTCAGAGTCTTGAGATCATCATCTCACTCACGTTATTTGCGCTCCTCTTTGTGGCGATCTTTGTGTTATTTGGTTCGACGGCCACAGAGAGCAATGGACTTCTGAGGCAAGTAAAAGGGAATGCACTCGTCAACGAAGCTCTGGATGCTGTGCGTGTGATGAGTGAGCAGGATTTCGAATCGATGGAAGCTGGGCAGCATGGATTAGTGTTCAATACAGATCATTGGGAGTTTTCTGGAGACACAGATGTCACGGACGACACGTTTTTTCGAACCGTGACGATTACAGATGTGGCTTCAGATGAAAAAGATGTGTCCGTGGAAGTCTATTGGAGTTTTTGGGGGAGACTCATTGACCGCACAGCCGTGACACGTGTGACCAACTGGCAAAACGTAGAGGTGTGGGGTGACTGGGGAACACCTATTGTGGTTGGTTCGCTCGACATTGGTCCGCAGGGTGAGGCAACGGGGGTGGTTCGTTCGGGAAACTACGCCTTTTTGACAGCACAAACAGCTTCAGGGACACGCCCTAGTCTTTTTTCTATTGATATTTCAGACCCAGCCAATCCCATCATTGTTGATTCGTATATCACCGGCGGGAGTTTGTTTAGCCTTACTCTTGTGGCGGATGACTATCTCTATGTCGTTGGTGATTCCGAAGACCTCCTTATATTTGATGTTTCTAATCCAACGTCTATTCAGTTTCTTTCATCAGAATACCTAGGTGATGAAGGAATTCGGATTATTAAAGATGGTGAGACGGTTTATCTTGGGACAGAGGCAGAGATCCAAATGTATGACGTTTCACTTCCCACCAGCCCCACATTTCTTTCACGTTATTCTGTAGGAGGAGAAGTGAATGGTCTTTCGGTGGGTGGAGATTATCTGTATGCGGCAACGGAATTAAATACACAGGAGCTTTTGGTGCTTTCGATCAGTGATTTGGAAAATCCAACATTTGTAAGTGCCTACGATGTGTCAGGAACCTTGGATGGAACGGCTGTGCGCATCGACGGAATGAAGCTGTATCTTGGGACAGAGAATAACGCGAGTACAGGTACGGAATTGTTACAATTTGATGCGACCGATCCAGCAAATATTGTGTTAAAGAATGAAGTGGATCTTGGAGGTGGGGTTCAGGAGATCACCACCGCAGGCCCCTATGTGTACCTCGCCACAGAGGCGAGTAATCTCGAGTTTCAAATTTGGCAGGTCGGTTCAGGATGGATACTCGACTATGTGACAGGGATTAACATGGCTCAGGTTGCCACAGGGGTAACGTTTGATGACAATACAATTTTTATCTCACTCAGAAGCAATGATGCCTTCCAAGTTGTCCAACCATCCCCATAGGGGTGCGACGCTCGTTGAAACACTGATCGCAACAGCGATTGCGTCTGTGCTTCTGTTTGCCATTGGACTCACCTATCTCTCTGGGCTGCAGACGCGAGGGATTGTTGATGCACAGCAGCGTCTCATTTATGTTGATCAGTTTGTGTTCGCCGCTCTGCAAACAGAAACGTCTTCGATGCAAACAATCTCATCCCCTGTGTCAGGAGTGTCAAATGAACTCGTGTTCACTGATGCATCTCTCGATACGGTGACCATTGCACAGGTCGGTACAGATGTTGTGCTCACCAGGGAGGGGAATCCGTCTGTGACACTGAATGCACTTGGTATCCGCATCAACACATTTCAAGTCACACGTATTTTGGGAGACACTGAAGCGGTGAGGATCGATGTGATTTACGAAGTAGATTCGGTGAGAGGCCGTCTGATTGAACACACAACAACCTATGTTTTCAGTGCACACTAAATTCAACCAAACAAACCCTCAAGGAGGGTATGCAGTGATCGTGAGCGTCGTAGTGATTGCAACGGTGTTGCTCATGCTCGCAACGATGAGCGCACGAAGAGTTCAGGATGCTTCATTTATCTCACTGGATTTGGGGAGTGTGACACAGGCGCGAGCACTGGCAGAAGGATGTGTCCAAGCGGCGCTCCTTAGACGTTCTATCGATAGTCAATATGTTGGAGATGAGGCAATTTCAGTGAATGGATCAACATGCACCATTCGTCCGATCGTTGGCCTTGTCATCGAAGTAGAGGCGGTGGCACAAGAAAGTGTGTATCGTTTGCGCACAACACTCACAAGTGATGAACCTCCATTGATTGATACGTGGGAACGCGTGGATGAATTTTGAGGAGGCTAAAACAAAACAGCACCCCGCGCGGGGTGCTGTTTTGTTAGTCCTGGAATCGAGCGGGCTTGAGCGACCAGGTAGTGTCGAGGCAATCGGTGCAACCAAGGTTTTCAAGCAGGTCGTAGGTTTCTGGAGCGGAGTTCGTGCTTGGGATAGAGATTGTTTCCACTTCGACGTTCATCTGATTGGCCGTGAAGAGATAACTCCATGCATATAAGATCTGTGTTGCTGTGAGTGTCTGATCTCCGACCATGTAACGTTCTTGCATGCGGTTGTTCGTAAAGAGGTCGTCGCTTGCGAGCGTTGAGAGATCTCTGGCAGAAACACTCACGGATGTGGTGCTTGGTTCAGAGAGCGACCACGGACCATAGATTTCTGAGACGACCCCCGTTGGTTCAAACGCTCCGTTCAGCCCCTGTGCAAGTAAGGCGAAGGCATCAACAAGGGAATAGAAATCTTCTCCATCATAGACCCAGGCAGGTGGCTCCCCATCCCAGTTGTTCAAAATCCAAAGAGACATTTGTGCGAGCTCGTCCTCTGTCACATTCCAGTAATCATCTGAAGTAAAGAGGTTGAGTACCTCATTGGTGCTTACGAATTGGAGGGCTTCTGGGTCTTCTGAAATGCGCTCTGCTAAATAGGTAAGTCCCTCTTCAGTAAGTTGGTACGCTTTTTCACGTTCTTTTGATGAGAGAAGAAATTCATTGGGGAGCTCTGGTGAGTTTGGGTTCGAGTATCCCCAAATTGTTGGGCTCGTTCCCTCTTCTGTGTAGAGGTACTTGCTGGCAACGCCCGTGTTGATGACAATGGAACGTGTTCCATCAAGCTTGGCGAGTTCACGCTCATAGTTTTCTGAACCGTCATCGAGCGGATCTGGGTTGATGTCTTCGAGTGAGGCGGAGTCATTGATGCGCAGCACATTGTCCATCCATATCGTTGCCGAGCTTGTTTCGTGTGTTGGTGTCAGAAGTTCAAGAAGCGCATCCCGTGTGGTTGTGTAGGTGCGATCTCGTGTGGTTGCTCCATGATCTGGAAATCCAAACCCCACAAAGCGTTCTGGAAGCAGGGTGCGTACCACCTGGCTTCCGGCTGACCGTTCAAACTGCACCCCTTGGCCGATCCCAAGTCCGGTCACAATCTCAACCTGTCCAAATGTGTTATAAACAGCTTCGAGTCCACCACCACGTTCTTCCACACATCCTCCACGAAGCACATCTTTTTCACAGGTCACCCAGGTCCAGAATGCGTCATAAGCTTCTTGGTAGGTTGGTGTGGGTGAAAGATCGTTCTGTGGTCGGTTTGCGTAGGTTGGATCATGGTGGGCGTGGTAGCCGAATTCAACAAGTCCGTCATCTTTGAGTTCCAAAAGGTAATTCACAAGACCTGTTTCTTCTGTTCGATCTGTGATGGTTTTTGCATCTGACCCCATGAACTCGATGGTCCAGGTGAGGTCTACTTCGGGATAGGTTGCAGAAACGTCACGTACCATTTCGCCTATGCGCCAGTAACGCTCCTCAGAGAGTTCGTGGTTGAACGGGTCTTCCGTATGGGTAAAGAGAAAGAGGTAGGAAGGCGCATTTGTAAGAGGGGTATCCGTAAGGGTTGGTCCTTCGGCAAAGGAAAGGGAGTCTGTTTGGATCGGTTTATCTGAACGCTTGTCTTGGTCTGAAGTGGGTGAGGATTCAAAAAGGTACCAAATTCCGAGTCCAAGGATTGTGCCCCCAAGAAAGATGATTAATGTGATAAGTGCCTTGTTTGTTTGTTGCATATAGAAGTTTGCTATGAAGTATAGCAGAGAGACTTGATTCTGGTTATCACGAATCATTGACCAAAAAAGGATTCTCACGTATTCTTCCGCCGTTATGAAACGAAACGACTTACGCAACATTGCGATTATTGCTCACGTTGACCACGGGAAAACCACCCTTGTCGACGCCTTTTTAAAACAGTCAAATCTCTTTCGCGATGCGGATGCGGCTGGAACCACCATCATGGACTCCAATGAATTGGAGCGTGAGCGTGGCATTACCATCTTTTCAAAGAACGCATCTATTGATTGGAAGGGAACCAAGATTAACTTGGTCGACACACCTGGCCACGCTGATTTTGGTGGGGAAGTAGAGCGCATCATGAACCTCGTGAATGGATGCTTGCTCCTCGTGGATGCACAGGAAGGTCCAATGCCACAGACAAAGTTTGTGTTGAAAAAGGCCCTTGAGGCCGGGCATAAAATTATTGTTGTCGTGAACAAGATTGATAAGCCAGCCGCTCGACCTGAGTGGGTTCTCAACAAAACATTTGATTTGTTTGTGGATCTTGGGGCAACAGATGACCAGGCAAATTTCCCTGTGCTGTATGCGGCCGCCATTCAGGGAGTGGCTGGAACCGAGCCAGATCTTTCTACCATGAAGGATGTGAGTCCGATTCTTGATGAAGTCATTCGTGACATCCCTGGACCTGAAGGAGATGAGACCGCACCGCTTCAGATCCCCGTCATCAACATTTTTTATGACAACTACAAGGGGCGCATGGCCGTTGGTCGTGTGGTGAATGGGACGGTCAAAACAGGACAACAGGTTTTGCATGTGAGCCGAGAAGGTGTTCGGACTACAGCTAAGCTCAGTGTGTTGCAGATGTACCTAGGTCTTGGTCGAACAGATGTGAAAGAAGCAAAGGCTGGCGACATTATCACCATTGCTGGTATTGAAGAGGTGCAAATTGGAGATTCCATCATTGCCACAGAAGGTGCAGAACCCCTCCCAGTTCTCTTTATCGAAGAGCCGACCGTGCGGATGACGTTTGGAGCAAACACGTCTCCCTTTGCCGGAAAAGAAGGAGAGTTTTCCACATCACGTCACTTAAAAGAACGTCTTGAGCGCGAGCTCTTGAACGATGTGGCGCTCACAGTTGAGAAAGCAGAAGGCGATGGACGGTTTATTGTCTCGGGTCGTGGAGAGCTTCACTTGGCCATCTTGATCGAGAAGATGCGTCGAGAAGGGTTTGAGCTCGAAGTCTCCAAGCCACAGGTGATTTTTAAGGAAGAAGATGGAATGCGCACAGAACCGTTTGAAGAGGTGAGCATTGAATGTCCAGAAGCCTATGCAGGGCTCGTGATCGAAAAGATGGGAAAGCGTCACGCAGAAATGAAGGACATGCGTGTCGAGCACGGCACCACGTTTCTACAATTTGAAATCCCAACACGAGGACTCATTGGATACCGAAACGAGTTTATTACAGACACAAAAGGACTTGGAATCTTAAACACCCTCCTTCTCGGCTATCGACCATTCGTCGGTGAGATCACGACAAGCCATCACGGCTCCCTTGTCTCTATGGAGCAAGGTAAAACGATCACCTATGGGCTGGTTGGGCTTCAAGAGCGTGGAACACTCTTTGTGGGGCCAGGGGTTGATGTCTATAAGGGGATGGTGATTGGACAGAATGCACGCGCTGAAGATATGGATGTGAATCCAATGAAAGAAAAGAAACTGAGCAATATGCGTTCTAGTGGTGATGGTCCAACAGACAAGTTGGAGCCCGCAAAGGAAATGACCCTTGAGCTGTGTATCGAGTTTATTGGAGACGATGAGCTTCTCGAGGTGACACCAAAATCTTTGCGCATCCGAAAGTCCATTCTTGATTCAAACTTGCGAAAGCGCGCTCAGGCAAAATAAATCAGTAAAACACCCGGCACGTCCGGGTGTTTTGAATAAAGCGAAGAAGAATGACTTGGTGACTTAGAAAAAAACGTTCAAAAGAAAACGCCGATCCAGATGGATCGGCCGTGCAGCTTCGCATGCGATTTGCGCACGGAGCTGCGTAACAGAGGGACGTGAGACTAGCGGTCGTCACTCATCTCATTTTCGCTCTCAGTACTGGAGCCGTAGTGTTTCTCGAGTGCCTCTGCGTAGCGCTCCATGAGCTCACTCGTACTCCCATTGTGGAAGTACGCTTTCAGGAGGGCGACGAGTATCGTGTATATGGCCGTGATTTGTTCGGGGTCGAACGGTTGACCGCGCCGCCAGCGTTTGGCCACCCAAGGGGTGATCAGCTTGATCCAGCGATGTTCACGCTCGTCGTAGAATCGAGCCATGGACCAGGGATTGCCACCCATGATGATGCAGGTTTCTGCTACGATCTCTGCCCGTGGTCGCTGGCCAGCGATGAACGCGAGCGCGGCAGTGATGAAGGGGCCGTGCGCCTCGATTGTGCCGGCGCGCGAAAGGAGGATGAGTTCATCCTGGGCGCAGAGTGCATCGTGGTGGTATTCACCCAGAACCTTCGAGAGTCGACGGATGATCGGTGTGAATTGTGGTTCCAGTTCCTCCCAGAGTGTCTTCCGCGCATCTTCTTCTTCCGGCGTAAGCACGCCGAGCTTGGCGAACTCGTCACGCCAGGTCACCGTCCCCGCTCGCAGCTCTCGAGTCATCGTTCTGATTGCCGCACGGCACCCGGGCACGGCCCACTCCTTGAGTGTGCGCTCCAGGAGCCAGTCGGGCGGAGACATGGCCCGAATCCGTTCGACCGTCTCACGACCTCCACTGACGGTCTCGAGAACTTCCTGCT
Organism: Candidatus Uhrbacteria bacterium CG_4_9_14_3_um_filter_50_9; assembly: GCA_002791295.1. Taxonomy (GTDB): domain Bacteria; phylum Patescibacteriota; class Patescibacteriia; order UBA9934; family GWF2-40-263; genus UM-FILTER-50-9. The sequence goes on along the minus strand of PFWU01000043.1, from coordinate 23,278 downwards.
GCACATGAGTCTTGAGATCCTCGAAAGGCGTGTCGACGATCTCGAATACCAGGTTCTGCACAAACCAGTCTGTGAAGAAGCGACACTCCCTCAGCAACAGCGCAGCGCGCCAAAAGGAGATGAAGTCCGTCGAGATGATCGATGAGCTGTACAGGGCCCGTTCGCTCCGAAACAGATCCGACGGATACTTGGTCGTCCCAGGCTTGTGGAGCATCAGGCCGTACCCAGGCGGGTGATGCCCCAGCTCCCAGTACATGACCGGAGTGACGGTCACTGGGATATCCTCGTCGTCGCCCATTCTTCCACCCAGACGTCGTTCTCGAAGCACGACGTTCATCGGATCCCCAATGGGCGTGATGTCGATTCGTTGTGACATGACCTCTCCTTGAGATTGAGGCGTCCCAACGCTACAAAACTTCGATGAGCTGGTCAATAATATCTCTAATTTGAAAACCCACGGAGTCGTTTCCGTGGGTTTGGCCGTTAAGCCGAGTAGTCCTGCGTGAAGGCGCGGAAGGCACCTGTGGCTGTGTCGAGTAAGTCGCCATGGAGGCAGAGCTCGTCACAGAGCAGGAACCGCCGGTAGCCGATATCCATCAGCCAGGCGAGCTCGGAGAAGTCTGCGCAACTGGGGACTGGGTCGTGGAAGACGGCCACGAGGAGGTCGCGGACGGCTGCCATCTGTGGGGTGTTCCACTTGGCTCGTTCGTACAGCTCCTTGAGTGCGCGTTCCTTCTCGGCCGGGGGCATGGGGCGCTGAACGACCGAGAGGAGGATTCGCGAGCCCACACAGGCACCCGGGTCCTTCTTGATAATGAGCCGGAGCGCGTTTGCAATCTGGTGTGGCTTGTCGAGCTCCACGAACAGATCACCACGCGCGGCCGTGAGTACGAGGTTGTCTTTCTTCTCAAAGTCGTGGGCGACGAACTCGAGGCCACGCTTGCTTTCGATCTTGAGCCAGATCTCTGGTTCCTGACCGATAAGCTCGCGCAGCTGGTCGATGTCGCGCTTGTCTTCCACGTAGGAGAGGAACCACCTCGTGAACCCCGCACGCTTGGCCGTCTCGATCTTGCCGAGCTCCACGTCTGTGAAGAGCGGGCCATGCACGCGGAGCGTTGGGTTGCGGATGTGGACCGATTCGCCAGGCACGAGGCGGAAGCGGGGACCGTAGAGAGCCCCGTCCGCAAGTACGATCCGCCTGCCACCGTCGGTGATCTCCTGGATGAGTGCCTCGTCATTGCCGGCTTTGAGGATGATGCCACGCGAGCGTTCGCACGTGAGCTCCATGCTGATGGCATGGTTCATAACGATCTCGTAGTAGTTTCCACAGAGGTGGACTTCCTCGATTCTCAGTTGCCGCCCCTTCACGTCGTACCAGAGCGGCACGGTCGCATCAGGGACGTTGATCCTCGCGAGCGCATGTTCGAGCTCGTCCGGAAGGATCATGGCCGGGTTGATACGGATTCCCGAAAGACGAGGATCCTTCGCGAACCGGTCGAAGTGCTCGAACTCGGTCCAGAGGGTTGCGAGGAGCTCGACCTTGGGTAAGGTCGGCTCCGGGTGTGTTCGACGATGGAACCGTTCGGCCGCTCTAAGTAGCTGCTCAGAGAAGCGGGCCCACATCATCGTCCACCTCCTCGTTGTTCACACGTTCGCCGGCCTTGGGTCCGATCGCCTTGTCCGTGAAGATATGCTTGAGCGCCTCGAGGACAACGTCGACCTGTTCAGGTCGCTGGCGGCCTCGGATCTCCGTGAGGAAGTAGTCGATCTTGTTGGTCGCTGCCCCGAGGATGCCGAAGATTACGTCCACGACCCGTTCGGCTTCTGACAGGTTGGCGATGTGGTCACGACCCACCAGCCCAATCCAGCGGTTCTGGATGATGGTGCTGTAGTAGTCGCCACGATCTTCACTCCCGTAGGGCTTGAGGATCACGTAGATGTCGTACTTCTGTGCGGCTTCCTTGATGACGTCTTCGACACACAGGGTGCTCGTCATGTCGACCCGTGCATGCTTCTTGGCCAGAGCGCTCGTTACCTGATCGTGAGGAGCTTCGTCCGTGACGATGATCAGGATGGGCTTGGCCCCGAGCGGGTGTTCGATGTTGCGGGAGGCGTACAAGAGGGCCAGGTCGCTGGACTCCATCTTGTTGTTGCCACCCATGTTGGTGTGCTTGAGCTCGTTGATGCGGTTCTTGACCTCCGTGCCGGTGGCGGGAGGACGCATCTGAAGCGCAAAGTCCTCACCCTTGACGGCATCACCGAAGGCACTCACGCAGATCTGTCCATCGTCTCCGGTGTAGTACTTGATCTCGTACTGGAGGTACGGGGCCTTGTCGAAGACGATCGGGGGCCAGTCACCCATCGAACCGGTTACGTCGAGCGAGAGCAGGAGGAGCCTCGTACATGTGACCACGATTTGCTCAGGGAGCAAGTCGTAATCCTCGACCCCACGCTGCTTGGCCTCGCCGTAGCTGCGGTCTGCGCGGGCACGGTAGGTGTGTCGCTCCTGGCCGAAGGTATGACCGTGGTCCCAGTTTGTCTCGCCATAGTCAGATGATTCACTCATGGCTTCTCCTAGTCGGCACGGCGGATGCCGTGGGTGATGTCGTTGCTCAGGTTGAAGACGTCGCGCCTGATGTCATCCAGCTCCTTGAAGAGCTTATGTGCTTCACGCGGACGATCGAGGATATCGCTCTGCAGGAGTGCCCGCACAAACGTCTTGATCCGGTCATCCAGCTTGTTGGGGACGTAGCGCTTCTCGACGTGTTCCAGGTTCCCGCCGGTGAGCATGTAGATCATGATGGCACCGAGGGAGTAGTGGTCCGACTCGGGCAAGGCCCCCTCACTGATCTCTTGTTCGGGGGGAGCAAAGCACTTGATGTAGCCGGGACTCCGATTACGAGAGCGAGTGTGCCGTCGGGCAGCTCGATGAGGCGTCGGACCGTTGGGATCGCGTGATGATCCAGGTCGAAGAGCTTGCGCGCTTCGTCCCGAAGCAGGCTCTGTCGAAACGGGTTCAACTTCGAGCAGTGCTTCACCACGACCAGCTTGCCGGTGGGGATGTCACGGGCCAGGTAGGTCCGGCCGAGCGATCCCTCTGCTAGCAATTCCAGCACATGGTAATCACCACCGATCACCTTGCCACTCTTGGCGAGCGAGCGATCATACAAGCTACGAGCCTCGGGGTCTCCGAGGACGTTGTAGGCTTCCTCGATGTGTGTCCACCTGTCAGGATCTGCGCTGGAGCCAGCGCTATCCCTCAAGGCGTTGAAGACCGCGTCGATGCGTGGTTGTGTGGCTCCTGGGTCGACACCCAAGATTTCGTAGAAATGTGGTGTGTCCACGAGGGTCCTCCGTTGGTAAAGATGGGAAGGAACGGCCGTGACTGTGGATCAAAATGGACTTTTTGTCAATCAGAAAACCGCTGCCAAGGGCAAGCGGTTCGTGGAGCTCAGAGATCGAGCTCGGTCATTCGTCGTTCTCCAGTCCCACTTCGGACAGGTTGGGAACGAGGGTGTCGGGGACGAATACCCCGCCGCGCTCGCGGAAGATGATGATCTGGCCCACCGGATCCACGAAGGTTGCACGGAAGATCCCGTGCCGTTCCTGGATGATGAACTGTGGTTGCCCTTGGGCAACCTCGCTCACGACGGCTCCCATGGGAGCGTACCAGCCCTGCAGGGCATCAGCCTTGAGGGCGGCCTGGTTCGCCGCTTCGAAGGAGATGAAGGAATTCCGTCCCCATTCGATGCCTCCAGCGAAGCACCATTGGTTCTCGTAGGCCGTGAACGTGACCTCGCAGCCTGCGGGTCCGTCGCAATTCGGTCGGTCGGTTCGAAGTACGAACACGGGAGCACTCTGCGGACCGCTGGAGTGCGTTGCCTGGCTGTAGGTGCACCAGACGATGGTCTCCTTGCTTGTGCGGTCGACCGTCGCACGTTCTTCTGCGACAACAGCCTTGTCTGCATCTTCAAGCTTCTCAGGTGGTGGCGCACATGCAGTGAGCAGGCCGAAACCCAAGAGCATGATCCCTGTCAGATGTCTCATTCGGTCCTCCGGGAAGGATTGAACCTAGCTGATTTTGTTGCTTCTGTCAATGATTGAATCGCTTGTGTTGGCTTCTAATTCACGCTAAGATTTTGGTGATTTTAGGCTTATGATTATCTACGATGACATTCCAACATTGGATCTGGTGGCTCATGAGCTCCATGAGCTGTTTGGGATTCGGGATGTCCGATCGGTGGATCTGCTTCGTGGAGGGTATCTTTGCAAGAACTTCATTATCGAGACGCATGCGGATCGATTTTTTTTAAAGCAGTATCGTCACAAGCTGAGTCAGGTCGTAAGCCAGATCAAATTTGCAGAATCATTTTTTGCGTCACAGGGGGCTCCTGTGCTTCTTCCGATGAGTGATGGTTATGGTCGGTCAGCATTTTTAATGGGGCAGAATTGGTACAGTCTTTTTCCATTTCACAACGCACAAACAAAAAATCTGTCTGAGCTGGGCTCACGGGAGGTACGTCTTCTTGGCGAGCAGTTGGCTCAGTTGCACCGGGCGGGAGCAGGAATTTCTGATCAAATTCAGCCGTTGCTCCTTTGGGACAAAAATCGTTTCGACCTAGAGGTCGTTGAAATTGAACGAGCACTCAATCGACAACCGCGACTTAATCGCATTGAACAAATGATTAAACAGATGCTTGAAAAGAAAAAGAGGTTTGTTTCAAATCAAGATTCTTGCCGTGGACGAACGCTTCCGTATGACACGCTTCTTCATGGAGACTTCGGTTATCAAAATGTCTTCTTTTCGGAAGACGGAGAGCGTATTGAATCTATTTTCGACTTTGAAAAAACAGCACGAGGCCCACGTGCCTATGAGTTAGCAAGGAGTTTGTTTGTCAATTGTTTTGAGGACGGATGGGAGCAAAAGAATATTGATCTGGCTGTTGAATTTCTTACGGCTTATTACAAACAGTACCCATTGAGTCTTGAGGAATTTCAATTGGGGGTGTGTTTATACCTCACAAATCTTGCGCATCAGACATGGGTAGAAGGAAAGGTCCTTTTGAAGAAGTCGTTAGACTACCTTGATTTACTTGAAACACACGCCCGACGCATTGATCACTTAACAGATGATATTGATGCACTGTCCGTTACTATTTTTCAACGAGCAACGAGGACAGAGACGGCTACGTCCTTACCTTGACAGGACACTCGTTTTCCTCTAGATTTCGCTTACAATTCAAACTAAACAGACTGAATTGAGGAGGTCAAAACCCATTTCCAGGAGGATTCCATGGCTTCCAACCGTCCCTACAGGACCGAGCACGAGTTCGTGATGGCTTTTATGGCCAATGTCGCGAAGACGTCCGCCACGTCCGTGACGGGGCGTCAGCGCGGAAGTCAGGGAGCCCGTCCTGGCAAGCCCTATGCCGGGATGTCCGGCAATGACCTTGCGCAGCGGGTCACTTGCAACATGCGCACGGTTGCCCAGATGATCCACACGATCACAGATCCAAGTCGTACTCAGTCTGAGTGGTCCGTTCGTCAGTTCGTTGGATCGACGGTGCGGTGGATTCACCATGGTATTCCGAATGCGAGCAGGCTCAAGGCTCTGCGTTCGCACGAGACCGGAAACGCCTACGGGTGTTCTCCTGATGAGGTTCCCGCACGCTGGGAGGCATTTCTCGAAGAGCTCCAGACGAGGCTCGACGATGAAGATGGGCCTCGGCTCTGCGCATGGGTGGAATACGAACTTCGGTTCGGGATCCATCCGATTGCGGACGGAACGGGTCGCCTCGCAACCGCACTTGCGGCGTGGATCATGATGCGTCGCGGTGAGAGGATGCCAAACTACGCATTCTTCCAGCGCAGCGACATGCACGACACCCTGCGAGAGGGGCTCGAGATCTTCACGCAGTACTATATCGAAAAGTGCTTCTCGCAGCGCGGGGAGGCACACGAGGAATCGCCCCCTTTTGACCTTACCGTCACAAAGGTGGCTTCCTAAAGGGTTGAGACAGACGTCCAACCCTTTTCTAATTCAATGAATTTACGGTAAGCTCCCCTACGTTATGCGTATCCTCGGCATTGAAACCAGTTGTGACGAAACAGCGATTGCGATCGTCTCTGAGAAAGATGGTCGTTTTATGATTGAACAAAACCTCTTATCTTCTCAAGCTGATTTACATGCCGAGTATGGTGGGGTCGTACCAGAAGTAGCAGCACGCGAGCATGCGGCGCACGCCATTCCACTTTTGAAGGCGACGGGTGTACTGCCGGATGGAGAGGGGATTGATGCGATTGCTGTCACCGCGGGCCCAGGTCTTGTGCCAGCGCTTCGCATCGGGGTTGAACTAGGAAAGGCACTTGCCTGGGTTTGGAAGAAACCACTCGTCGCCGTGAATCATCTTGAAGGACATATTTACTCGACCTGGCTGACGGCAGAAACACCGCCAGAGCTTCCGGCACTGTGCCTACTTGTTTCAGGCGGTCACACGGAGCTCATCCTCATGAAGGCGGCTGGTGACTATGAGCTTCTCGGGATGACACGTGACGATGCAGCTGGGGAGGCATTCGATAAGGTCGCAAAGTTGCTCGGGCTGCCGTATCCAGGAGGGCCCCAGATCTCGCGAGAAGCGAAGCAGGGAGATCCTCGGGCGATTGCGTTCCCTCGCCCCATGATCGACAGCAAGGACCAGGACATGAGTTTTTCTGGATTAAAGACGGCTGTGCGTGTGTATCTTTCTGAACACGAAGTGTTTTCTGTGAGCGATGTGGCGGCTTCGTTTGAGCAAGCGGTTGTGGATGTTCTGGTGCACAAGACGCTCAAAGCGCTTGAAAAGACAAAGGCCAAATCTGTCGTGCTCGGTGGAGGTGTTTCGGCAAATCCTCTCTTGAGGGAAACATTAAAACAAAGCGTTTCTAGTGTCCCCGTGCACGTACCTGATCTTTCGTTGACGGGAGACAATGCGGCCATGATTGCACTCTCGGGACTTATACGGGTAAAGGCCGGAGAGTTTGTAGATCCTCTTACCCTCTGTGCTGATCCAAACATGAGACTTGCTTGATATGATGTCACACTCGGAACAACAGACATTAGAGATTGCGGCGGAGTTTGCCGCTACTCTTAAAGGAGGGGAAATCGTATTTTTAGAAGGAGATCTCGGAACGGGAAAGACCACCTTTGTGCGCGGAGTGGCTCGTTCGATGGGGTTTGAGGAACCCGTGAGAAGCCCGACGTTTACGATTATGAATCGTTATCCTGTATCTCAAGAGCAAATTAAGGAACTGCTCCATCTCGATTTATATCGCATTGAAGATTCAAAAGAATTACAAACACTGGCTTTAGAAGAGGAGGTGGGATTGCCTAGGACCGTAACGTTTATTGAATGGCCGGTGCGGGCACAAGAGTGGGGAATTCAGCCGAGCCATGAGATTCGTTTTGAAACAGGCCCTGAAGGCCATGACATAGAAATCAATGAGAAAACCACCGTCTAGACGGTGGTTTCGTTTTGTTGCAGGAGCACAATCGCCTGCGTGGCGATCTCTGCCCTGAGTTCATCAGCAATAAGCTCGTTCCCCCATGCGAGCATGTACCAGTGATCACACAGACCCGGGACGTGGATCCGGAAGCTGGTTTTGTGTCCAGCTGTGTTTACAAGCATCTCGATGCGGCAATACGCTTCAACACGCTTGCCGTTTCCGCACTGAGCCGATGGGATGGGTTCAACACAGAACGTCTCCTCATCCATGAGGGCCATGACCAGAGATCCACAACGGTCGAGGATTTCCTTGGCCATCATACGGGCAGGGTATTCCGCAACCATCTCTCTGGTTCGCGCCATGTCCTTGGCTCCGCGCTTTGCCATCTCGACCAGGTAGCGGTCGATGTCGCTGGGGAAGATCCTCCCATGACCGTTGGGGCAGGACCCTCCAACCCTCCAGGATCGCCAGGCCTCGTCGGTGTCGAGCAACTGGGGACTCGGTTTGAATCCGTTAAGCCATTGAAGCACCAGGCTGTGTGTGGGCTTCGTGAACGGAACGAGGGTTGTGGAACCCTCTTTTCGTCGATATCCTAGCGTGAACGTGTCCATGTGCCTCCCTCAGGGACAAGATACCATAGCGTCAAGAGAGAAATGGGTCAAGGAATCAAAAAAACGGGTCGTTCTGACCCGTTCTCAAGACCCTTCTCCTGCCACACGCAGAATTTCTTCGACGGTTGTGAACCCATCAATTACCTTGAGGATGCCGTCTTGTTGCATGGTGGTCATGCCTTGTTGTTTGGCAAGTTCTCGGACTTCGTATTCGGAGATTTTTTCTGAGAGGGACGCTTTGATTTCTTCACTCATGGTCAGAATTTCATAGATACCGACTCGTCCCTTATAGCCTGATCCGTTACAGGTTTCACAGCCTTTTCCTTTTGAGAGTTTCCATTCTGATTCAGGTCCCACCTTTTCGCCAGAGGCTTCTGGGATCTCACTCACGACTTTTTTAATAAAGGTCATCTGGGCTTCATCAGGTGTAAACGGCTCCTTACACGCTTCACAAATACGTCGCGTGAGGCGCTGACCGATGATGGCGTTTAAGGATGGGGCGAGCAAGAATGGCTTCACGCCCATGGAGATGAAACGGGGGATCGCTCCAGCGGCGTCATTGGTGTGAAGGGTGGAGAGCATGAGGTGCCCTGTGAGTGCGGCGTTAATGGCGACCTCGGCGGTTTCGAGGTCACGAATTTCTCCGACCATCACGATGTCAGGGTCCTGACGCAGAATAGATCGGAGTCCTCCAGCAAACGTATACTTTTTTTCCTGGTCGATCTGTGATTGATTGATCCCTGCTAATTTATACTCGATTGGATCTTCAAGGGTAATGATCTTCACCTCTGGCTCATTGAGCTTACGCAGAATGGCGTACAGCGTGGTTGTTTTACCAGACCCTGTTGGACCTGTGGTGATGATCATGCCATGAGGTTTTTGAATTTCCTTGAGGAGCTTTTGTTCAGCAAGTGGGCGGTACCCAAGCTGTCCAAACTCCACATTAATTGAGCTTGGTTTCAAGAGACGCATGACAACAGATTCTCCCCAGGTGGTTGGGATGGTTGAAACACGCACGTCGGTGTCTCCTGCTTTTAAGAAAATCGTGAAGCGTCCGTCCTGTGGTCGGTTGGTGACGTTAATCTTGAGACCGCTAATCAGCTTGATACGTGCCACGATTTTTTTCCAAAAATCGTGTGGAAGTTTCGCAACTTCCTGCAGCACACCATCCACGCGAAATCGAACAGCGATTTTCTCCTGCTCTGCCTCAACGTGCACGTCGGATGTTCCAAACTGTAGTGCCGCTGCCATGACGATTGTCATAATATCGGAGACAGAAGCCCCATCCATTACTTTTTGGACATCCTCATACGTCTTCAGCTGTTTTTGAAACTGCTCCAACTCTTCATCCGTCACTTGAACGCCTTTCACCATCTCTTTGATCTGGGGGAGGGTGTCATAGGCTTTGGTGGCAACACGTAAACTTTCTTCTGAGATTTTATATAATGCGCCATTGGCTTTGTGGCGTTCCTGAAGTTCATGAAGCAGATCTTGTACAACTTGCACCTCCGGCTGTGTGCTTGCGACACGGATTTCAGGTCCGGTGAACAAAAAACAGACGGCCTTGGTTTCAAGGGAGCGTTCTTTGGGAACTAATCGAAGAGCTTCAGGGGAAATCGGAAACCCTTTCAAATTCACATAAGGAATGTTGAGTGTTGCGGCTTGCTTCTCGGCTGCAACTTCCTTTTCTTTCAACCGCACTTCACTCATCTTTTCGTCAAACTTCTCGATAGCGCTTTCTTCGCCTGGCTCGGAAGCTTCCTTGGTGGTTGATTTTGAACCAGTGAATTGCAGCAGGTCCTCAATGCTTTGGATATCATTTGCCATAGAAAAACAGGGAGATTTCCTCCCCATTGTACGTGCTTTTTGAGTGATCAGCAACGTGTTTACCCCCGTAGCCATCTAACGTATTTCGAGAAATGCATTTTTCCGTGTGTTTTGTGCATGGCGCGTTTATAAAATTGGTACCAGGCGGTGTATTGGAATGTGACCGCTGCCCCACCGAAGATGAGGATCGCAAAGAGGATGGCAAGGGCCGCAAGAACATTGGTGATTAAGAAAAGATTGATCGATCCGGAAACAAGGGCAACGGTATAGAGGATGCTATATGGAATGGTGAAGAGCGTCAGAAGTCCGATAAAGAGGAGACCGGCACCAAAGACAAGGAGGAAGAGCAGGATTCCAAATTCTAATGTTGCAAGCCACTGTTTTTGAAAAAGACGCAGGGCATACTCGATCGCATGGAGAGCCCCATGACCTTTGTGAACGACATCAATGAGTGCGAGCATGGCAATGATGTTGACGATGATAATCGCAGGGAGAAAAAGGATCATGATGAGAAAAAAGATCCATGCGTTGTATTGTGTGGTTTGGATGTACAGAAGAACCAACGGAAGGGTCATGAGCATGATCAAGATGCCGTTCATGAGTTTGGTCAAGACGGCAATAAGAAAGAGGTCCCAAAAATGACACAAGGCTTCTTTTCGAATGTGGTATGGGTCTGGTGTATGTTTTGATTTCGCTCCAAGAATAAGCGCTGCCTGCGAGACGATCGCCATCACGAAGAGGGCAATGGCACAGAGGGTGAAGACAGAGATAAGCCAGGAGGTGCGTTCGGGGCCAATGAGGTAGAGCTGGCGAATGTATTGTGCGAACAAGTCGTAGCCAATAAAGCTACTTGAAAAGAGTTGTTCAATGAGTGAACCAGCGGAGCGGACTTTTTTGATTGAAGCTAGAGCAACGTCGATCACACCCCCGGTTGAGACGAGGGCGGCGAAAATACCAAAAATCCACAGCGCCTTGCGCTCCAGGGTGAGTTTCCAGGCATCCCGGATGAGCGTTCGGTACAAAGCTGTGGATTTTTTTGGCATACCTCCTTAGAACGTGTTACGAACTTTTTGTTTCGAAGAGCGCTTCAAAGCCCTCTTTTTCAATCACCTCATCTTCAAGAAGTTTTTTGGCGATCTTGTCGAGCTGTAATTTTTCTTTTCGAATTATATCACGAGCGGTTTCCATTGCGCTATTCACGAAGTTTTCAACCTCAGCGTCAATAGCTTCTGCTGTTTTTTCTGAGTAGTTACGTTGTTCGTGAATCTCTCTTCCAAGGAAGACCATTTCCTGTGCATTGCCGAAGACACGTGGTCCAAGTTTTTCACTCATTCCATAACGGGTCACGATTTCACGGGCGAGTTGCGTACACTTGCGAAGATCATCTGAGGCTCCCGTTGTTACGTCTCCAAAGGTTTCTTTTTCCGCAATGAACCCACCGAGCATCATAGCCATGTCATCGATGAATTCTGCCCGCTTGTGCAAGCGTCGGTCTTCCGATGGGAGCTTGAGGGTATAACCACCAGCCATTCCACGGGAAATAATGGAGACCTTGTGAATAGGGTCGCAGTTTGGCAGCAGGTGTGCCACGAGCGCATGTCCTGCTTCATGATAGGCGGTCACCTTCTTTTCTTCCTTACTCATGACGTAACTCTTTCTCTCTGGTCCAAGCAAGACTTTTTCAATGGAATCGAGCACGTCTTCCTGGGAGATCTTTGTGTCGTCACGGCGTGCGGCGCGGATGGCGGCTTCATTCAGGAGGTTCATGAGGTCTGCTCCAGAGAAGCCAGGAGTGCGCTCTGCAACACGATGGAGCTTGACGTCTTCGGCAAGAGGTTTGTTCTTTGCGTGCACATCAAGGATCGCTTCACGGTCTTTGATGTCTGGAAGGTCAATGACGACCCGACGATCAAAGCGACCTGGACGCAAGAGAGCTGGGTCCAGTACATCTGGACGGTTGGTAGCGGCAATGACAATGACACCAATGTTTGGGTCAAACCCATCCATCTCAACAAGAATTTGGTTCAGGGTTTGTTCACGTTCATCATGACTTCCTCCGAGACCAGATCCACGCTGGCGTCCAACAGCATCAATTTCGTCGACGAACACGATGCAAGGTGCTGCCTTCTTGGCTTTGCTAAAGAGGTCACGCACACGGCTAGCACCCACACCCACAAACATTTCAACAAACTCAGAACCACTGATGTGGAAGAAGGGCACACCGGCTTCGCCCGCAACCGCGCGAGCGAGCAATGTTTTCCCTGTTCCTGGACGGCCCATCAGGAGCACTCCCTTTGGAAGCTTTGCCCCAAGATCTGAAAATTTCTTTGGATGCTTCAAGAATTCCACAACTTCTTGGAGCTCTTCTTTGGCTTCCTTGGCCCCGGCAACATCTTTAAAGGAGATTTTTTGCTTTGAGTCTTTCATCTCCTTTGCACCAGACATGCCAAAGGACATCGCACGGTTATTCGCACCCTGCATTTGTCGAATCATGAACCAGAAGATGAGGATGAGGATGAGGAGGGGGAGCAGGGATGGGAGGATCACTCCGAGGATATAGGAGCGGGTACTTCGGTCCTTGATCGTAATATCGGCGGCACGAAGCTGTTCAGCGGTGAGGCCGTAATCGATCAAGACTTCTGAGATCGAAACAGACGACTCTTTCCGAGAGGTTTGTGTTGTTCCGTCCGTAAGAGTGACAAGCACCTCAACGCCTTCAATGTCAATCGCACTGACCTGGCCAGCTTCGATTTCCTCAACGAGGGTTGCAAGAGTCACTTCTTCTGGCTCATCAGCATTCAGTGAGTAGCTAGAGAAGAGTGCGGAGACGACCAGGATTGCGATAATCCCGATGATGATGTTTTTTGAGAGGGGTTTCATAGCGTGGGGCAGATTACACACAACGCCGATCGATGTGACCGGCGTTGCATTCAGTTACTCAGTTGGTTGTTCAGCTTCAGCAGGTTCGGACTCTTGGGGCTCTTCTATTTTTGTTTCCAGAGCTGCCTCTTCTTTTGATTCAGGGGCAGGTGTTGCTTCTGCTTTTTCGTTCAATGCCTTTAAGGAAAGACCAAGTCGATGTTCCTTAGGTTCAATGGACACCACTTTGAAGTCGATTGTTTCGCCTTCCTTGGCAATGAGACTCACATCAGGCATTGCTTCGTCGGAGAGTTCTGAGACGTGTGCAAGTCCATGGATTTCAGGGTCTAGTTCGACAAAGAATCCAAAGGGATTTACTTTCAAAATCGTTCCCTTGACCACATCGCCTACTTTGTAGCGTTCCTCGACATGGGTCCAAGGATCATCAATGAGCTTCTTCATGGAAAGGAAGATTTTGCTTCCTTCAATACCAATGATTTCTGCTTTGACCGTCTCTCCCACCTTTAGTATATCGCGTGGATGGTCAATTCGTTGCCAGGCAATCTCTGAGATGTGCACGAGCCCCTCAAGAGAGTCAAATTTCACAAAAGCTCCAAAGTCAGCAACAGCTGTGACTTCTCCCTCCACAACCGAGCCGATGGTGTACTGAGAAAGAACATTTTTCTGTTGATCTTCCCAGACAGCTTTTTCTGACACGATCAGTTTCTCGTCTTCCTCATGAACGTCGATAACACGCACGTTCATTTTGATCCCAATGTAAGACTTGAGTTTCTCGAGGATCTTGTTTTTGTCGCCGCCGCTCACGCGAGGATAGTGATCTGGAGAGAGCTGGGAGACAGGAAGGAATCCGGTAATGTGTTGCAAGCGGACAATCAGTCCACCTTTGTTGGCCTCGAGAATCTTGATGTCAACGGTTTCACCAGAGGTGAAGAGGTGTCGGAGCTCTTCCCAAGCCTTCTGTTGGCCCGCAAAGCGGAATGAGAGTTCCATTTCGCCGTTTTCATTTTCCACGTCCATGACCGTCGCTTGGACTTCTTCGCCAGGGGCGAGGTTGGAATACTCAGCACTCTCCGCAAAGAGTTCACGGCCACGAACCACACCAGTGGTAATACCACCAATATCGAGTCGGATCTCACGTCGACCTGAACCCATGACGGTTCCGGTAACCACGTCACCAACAGTCGGGATATTGAGGTACGTACCATCCTGAAGGAGTTTCTCGAACTCCGTTGGATTTTGATTTTGCATAGATGTTCCGTCAGGCAAGCCGAAGGATGTTTCGGGGGCCCGACTGGGGCTAAGAATTAGTTTATTTGAACGTGGGGGAGTGTAACGAAATAGGGGTTTTTTTGCAAGAGCAGCGTATGGATCGGAAACCAGAAAACCACACCGTTCGTGGGTGTGGTTGCGTTTAGTCGGCGATTTCCTGTTCCAGGATTTCCTGCCGTTCTGCTGCATTGGGGCGGCGATAGCGACTGCGTTGTCGCCCCGTTGTTTGTTTTGCGGGCTGCTGAGCGCTCTTGCGCTTGAGGTAATCCCGGTGTTCCCGCCGCCTGTTGTTGATGAAGTCTTGGAACTCCCCAAGCTTGAGGAGCTTCAGTAGAAAGTATGCCATGGAAACATCTGTGGCGAAGATGGTGATCTTGTAGCGACGGCTCTGCTTGGACACGTTGACAGACCACAGTCCACCAATGGGGTCTAACCGAACGACCGATTTCGAACGCACTCTTGGGTTCGATGAAGACGGTCAGACGGTACTCGCTGGTGTACGCGTCGATCTGTTCGGGAAGACTCTCGTCAGAAACCGGCTCGGGAAGGTAGATCTTGCCCTTGTTGTCGGTCATCAGCAAGACATGTGTCATTGACCCATCAGGGTTCGTGAAGGATGCGAAGTACCAGCCGTCCTCTCCTGCGATGGGCTCGAGCGTGAGCCGCGAGACATCGAGGTATCTCCTCAACCTCTCTCGTTGGTGTGGCATGGGTGGCCTCCTTGGCCTCTAAGAGTGTTCGCACACGACGACCAGCTAATCTACGGTATTAGAGAGAGTGTGTCAACTGAACAATCAGAAATGTTACTGAAGTCTCCAATCGAAAGACCCACCAACGTGCGCGGTGGGTCTCGTGGGAGCTAGGCGGCGTTCGCCTGGCTCAGAACCGGAGCGTCCTTGAGGAGCTTCCTCCTCTTCCAGAGGGGCAGGTTCTCGAAGACGTCGAGGTCCTTGCCCGTGAGGGGGAGGTCCTGCCGGTAGGCGGGTTCGATGACGCAGCAGTGGTTGTGGGGCATGGAAGCCTCCACGAACCAGAACAGGATGTTGCCGACCTGGCCGACCTTGCGGCCGTCGAGCCAGTCCCCAGCCTGCCGGTCGATCTCCCGCTCTTCCTCCCGGGTGCACATGCGCCAGCGGGAGTTCTGTCTCCTCGGCATCTTCCGCAGGATCCCGTCCTCGTCGATGTACATCTCGCCGGGGGAGGGGTTGCGGGATGCCCACTGGCTCAGACGCTTGGAGTCCTCGCCGACGTCGTCGAGCATCCGCCGGTCGATGAGGACCCAGTTCACGAAGTTCCGCCGGTCGAACGTCCAGCAGAGCTCGGAGAAGATCTTGTCCCAGGGCTGCCCCACGCGGCTCTCGAGGAACCGCCGGGTGTAGGAGCAGTAGTGGTTGGAGCTGTACTCGTAGTGGCGAGCTCCAGCGCTCCAGCGCTCCTCGATGTTGGTCTCGTCCCAGGAGTCCTGGTCCTGGGCGAGCCTGCGGCAGGCCTTGTTCCAGTTGCGCCGCTCAGCCCGCGTGGACTCTCGGCAGTTGAAGTTCCAGTCGCCCCGGTGACCACCCTCGACGAGGGTGCGGGCGATGTTGTGAGTCGACACGTGTACCTCCTTTACGACATTGAGATACACATACTTCACCTCCTTTCTGTATCGTTTTTGGCGAATACCAGCAGACAGGGTAGCGTCTTTTAAGGGTTTTGTCAATCGTGTATGATTGATCTAGCTAAATGTAATGAATGCTAATTTGTACCAAAAGCCTTATGGCACACCCACACCAATCCATGCTTGATGAATTCGATTTCGCCATTAAGCATTTTGTTCCCACTCTTCCAGAGGAGATTAAACAGGAAGCTGAGGCAACACTTGCGCAGCTCGCAGCCAATCCTGAAGCAGATGAACTCATCATGAGGCGTGCGTTTTATGATGTAGGTGTCCGTGAGTATCCCCATCGCCATGCCTACAAGGAACTAACCGAATCAAGTGCTGGTCTCGAGATGAAGCAGATGGTGATGGAGCATGTCGATGAGGCTGTACGAGTGGTGATTAAACCCCACCTCGATTCAGGTGTTTCCCTTGAAGAACTTGTGCGTTCTGAGGTATTTGAAAAAGAGCTCGATGCAAAACAACGATATCAGGTCGAGGATGGCATACTGGTTGCGCAGTCAAAGTTGGCTGATGCACTTCAAGAGAATGTGAGCGAACATGGTGACAGGTATAAGCAGCTCCTCGAACAATGGACGGCAACGGCCAAGAAGATCGAGGAGGCGATTAACGAGCTGGAAAAGTTTGCAGCGGGAGGTGACGAAAATCAACAAGCAGAGATCAAGAATAAGGTGCAGCGGTTCCGCGAAGGATTTTTGGTCACCGAGCAAGATCCAGAGTTAGAAGAAGTTCAAAAGGAGATCGAATATTGGACCGAAACATTTGCCGAAGAAGGGGCTTAGACACCTATGAAAGAAGGCGGGGATCACCCCCGTCTTTGTGTATGGATGACTTGTTCGCATGAGAAAGAAATGCTAAACTCCTGCCGTTAAAGACGACTATTTTTTCACCTTATGGATATTAGTTGGAACGGACTTTCTTCCTTTGAAATTAAGACAGCGACAACAAACGGACCCGTACGGATCGTTACGGATCCGTACCAAAATTCAACAGGCCTTCGATTTCCACGAACCCTTCAGGCAGAACTTGTGCTCCAATCATCTGATGAAGAGGATGCAAATAATGTGTCAGCTATTGGGGGAGATCCTTATGTTATCGATATGGCAGGGGAGTTTGAGATTAAGAATATCTTTGTCTTTGGGATCAACGCACCTCTTAAGCGAGAAGAGAAAGGGAAGTCTGTTGAGAGTTTGATTTTTTGCATAGAGGCAGAGGAGATGCGGCTTGCACATCTGGGGGCACTCGATCGAGCCCTCACAGACGAGGAGCTACAACAACTTGAGCGCATTGATGTCTTGATGATTCCTGTGGGGGGTGGAAGGGTGATGAGTCCAAAGGTCGCTGCGGAAGTCATCTCGCAAGTCGAGCCGCGTGTGGTGATCCCCATGTCCTACGCCGTTCCTTCCTTGAAAGAAACACTCTTAAGTGTTGACGAATTTTGTAAAGAATTCGGCGCATGCAGACGTGAGGACTCCAATAAGTACAAGGTTGCACGCAAGGACCTTCCTGAGGAAGACATGCTCATCATGACCTTGACGAAGTAACACATGCCTCCGAGACCACAGCGCATCACTCCTCTGAATCCAAAACAGAAAGCGGCCTTTTGGCTAGGCATCGTTCTCGCCGTGCTGATCATTATTGTGGGGTGGTTTATCACTCTTAGAGAGGTGGTCAACGAAGAGGTTCCATTTATCCAAGGGCAACTTGATACGGCATTAGATGGTGTTGTACAGGAGCTGGTTGAACTCGGCACCGAGACACAGGAAGGAACCGCTCAAACAAAACATGATGTAAAACTTCTGCTCGAGGTCTATCAAGCACGTCTTGAAGGGGAACCGCTTGATGAAGCCTTGATCGAGGAATTGAAACAAACAACATCCGCTACAGACGAATAATATGCCACGAACGAAAAAGACATCCGACGCTCCTGAGGAGCAGCCAAATTCAACGATTGGAAAATTGCAGTCACAGAGTCTTGTTGAAGAGATGCAGACTTCCTATCTGGATTACGCCATGAGTGTGATCGTAGGGCGTGCCCTGCCTGATATTCGTGACGGGCTCAAGCCTGTTCATCGCCGTATTTTGTATTCCATGTGGCAAACAGGTTTGCGCTCGAGTGCCAAGTTTAAGAAATGTGCGGCGGTGGTCGGAGACGTGCTTGGTAAGTATCACCCTCACGGGGATAGTGCGGTGTACGACTCTCTTGTGCGTATGGCACAGGATTTCTCCATGCGTTATCCGCTTGTGCGTGGTCAAGGAAACTTTGGTTCGCTTGATGGAGATGGAGCGGCCGCCTATCGGTACACTGAGGCAAAATTGCACCAGATTTCTGAAGAGCTGTTGATTGATATCGAAAAGGAGACGGTCGATTTCATGCCAAACTTCGATGGCACCCACAAGGAGCCAAAGGTGCTCCCCGCAAAGCTTCCAAACCTACTCATCAACGGAACCTTGGGAATCGCTGTGGGAATGGCATCGAATATCCCCCCACACAATCTTACGGAAGTTGCGAATGCCATCCTACTTCTCATTAAGGACAAGGATGCAAGTGTGGATGATTTAGCTCAAATCATTCAGGGCCCCGATTTTCCAACGGGTGCCATTGCGTACAGTTCAAACGACATCAAACAAGCATTTTCTACAGGGAGAGGGGGTGTGGTGGTGCGTGCGAAGACAGAGATTGTAGAGGATAAGAAGGGCAACTTTTCGATTATCGTGACGGAGATTCCCTATCAGGTGAACAAATCAACGTTGCTCATGAAGATCGCACAGAATGTCCGAGATAAGAAAATTGAAGGAATTCGTGACCTGCGTGACGAGTCTGCAAAGGGGGATGTGCGCATTATTGTTGAGTTGAAGAAAGATGCGTACCCAAAGAAGGTGCTCAATCGTTTGTATCAAACAACCCAACTCCAAGAAACATTTCACTACAATATGCTTGCGCTTGTAGAAGGTGGAATGCAGCCACGTGTGTTGAATATCAAGATGATTCTTGAGGAGTACATCAAGCACCGCAGGGAAGTGGTTCGTCGTCGAACAGAGTACGATCTTGCGAAGGCTCAGGATCGCGCTCATATTCTTGAGGGATTGCGGATCGCGATTTTGAAGATCGATGAGGTGATCAAAACGATCAAGGCATCAAAAGACAAAGATCAGGCGCGTGAGAACCTGATGAAGAAGTTTAAGCTCTCTGACCGTCAGGCAACAGCGATTCTCGACATGCGGTTGCAACAACTTGCAAACCTCGAGACGTTAAAAGTTGAACAAGAATACAAAGATAAGCTTGCACTCATTCAGGCACTTGAAGCAATTCTGAAATCAGAGAAGAAGATGCTTGCCGTGATTGCAGAGGAGGTCGAATCCTTGCGCGATAAGTATGGAGAGGAGCGCAGAACACAAATCATTAAGCATGGTGTGAAGGAATTCTCTATCGAAGACGTTGTCCCCGATACGGCAACGGTCGTCATGATCACACGGGCTGGGTACATTAAACGTCTTCCTCCAGATACGTTCAAAACGCAGAAGCGTGGTGGAAAAGGTGTGGCTGGTTTAACGACAAAAGAAGACGATGTGGTTGAACAACTGTTCAGCACCACAACGCACAAGGAACTCATGTTCTTCACGACACGTGGGCGCGTGTTTCGCCTAAAGGCATACGACGTTCCAGAAACATCTCGGACCGCCAAGGGTCAAGCGATCGTGAACTTTCTCCAACTTGCTCCAGGGGAACAGGTCTCAGCGACATTCTCTATGGAAGACATGGAATCCATGAACTACTTGCTCATGATTACAAGTAAGGGGGTCACGAAAAAGGTTGAACTGGATCAGTTTGAAAACATCCGACGCTCCGGACTTATTGCGATCAATCTCAACGATGGTGATAGTCTTGAATGGGTCAGACCAACGAGTGGAAAGGATGACGTAGTGCTTGTAAGTAAACTCGGTCAGGCGATTCGTTTTTCGGAAGATGATATCCGTCCAATGGGCCGAACAGCTTCAGGTGTGCGTGGAATGAAACTCAAGGCAGGAGATGAGATTGTCGGTATGGGAATTGGACAAAGAGGATCGAAGAAGGGAGGGGACAGTCAGCTCCTTGTTGTGATGAAGCATGGATATGGAAAGCGGAGTGACCTAAAGGAATACAAGGTACAGAAACGGGGAGGATCCGGAATCAAGACAGCAAATGTGACAAAGAAAACAGGAGAGATTGTTTCCGCACGTGTCGTGGATCAGGAAGACGATCGAGATCTCTTTGTGGTGACAGAGGCTGGACAGGTGCTCCGTTCGCCTCTCAAGTCCGTTTCCGTTCTCGGACGTGCAACACAAGGAGTCAGGATTATGAGATTTAAAAAAGAGAGCGATACCGTTGCAAGTGTCACCCTCATTTAGAAGAGGACACCGCGGGGGAGACCTCGTGGTGTTTTCTTTGTTTCAGATATCCCCTGCAGGGGGTGTGGAGTCTGAAGCGTTCTGCAGGATTGACAGGTTCTCGGTGTGCTGTTATAGTGCCGCCGTTCAATAACTACATCTATGTCTGTACCAGCAAGTAAAAAATCATCATCTGCCGCTAGACGCCGACGTTCACACATGCACCTGGATCCAGTGAATACAGGTCTTTGCGAGCAGTGTAAGAAGCCTGTACTGTCACACCGTGCGTGTGGCTCCTGCGGGTTCTATAAAGGACGACAGGTTGTCGATCAGAGCCGTGACGTGAAGCGCACCATGAAAAAGGCCACTCACACACAGGACCACGATCATGACCATGAGGCATCAGAGGCATAAACCTCCGGTGCTTTTTTGCTTCCCGCTTCCATGCTACTATTTGTCCAACGTTCTTTAAGTTCTTTCACGTATGTCGAATCGACACCTATCACGCACTATTGCGATGCAGTCCCTTTATCAATGGGATTTCTTGGGCATGCCAGAAGAGAAGCTGCCTGAAATGATCGCATTCAATCGAGAGGAGTTCGCACCGAAGTTTGATGATGAGGGATTTGTGAATAGACTCGTTGATGGAGTGGTCAACAATCTAGGGGTGATCGACGAAACCATTACACGCTTTGCTCCCAACTGGCCGATTGAAACCATTACACTCATTGATCGTAATATTTTGCGTCTCGGTGTCTACGAACTTACGCTCGCCGATAAGATTCCTGCAAAAGTGGCGATCAACGAAGCCATTGAACTTGCGAAGGGCTTCGGAGGACAGTCCTCTGGGCGTTTTGTGAACGGAGTCTTAGGTGCGATTTACAAGGATATGGTCTCCCGTGGGAAGGTCAAGGAGGTCGATAAACAAGAGTATGGAAAAACAGAGGAGATTGTAGAGACGTAATGTTCAACGATCCGTTAATTGTAATCATCTAACACAGCTATGCCCAAAGAAGATTATTCTGATCTGGAACAGACACTTGGTGTGACGTTTCAAAATAAGGATACGTTACGCCAGGCGCTTGTTCATCGGTCCTACCTGAACGAGCATCCAGATTTCCCCCTCGGTCACAATGAACGCCTCGAGTTTCTCGGTGATGCCGTACTCGAGCTTGTCGTGACAGAGAGCCTTTACGAGAATTACGAAAATCCAGAAGGAGAGCTGACAAACTGGCGAGCTGCCTTAGTGAATTCTGAGATGCTCGCAAAGCTCTGTCATGAGCTCAAGATAGAAAACTATCTTCACCTGTCTAAGGGAGAGGCAAAAGACAAGGATTCGAAAGCGCGTAAGTACATCCTCGCAAATGCGTTTGAAGCCATTATTGGAGCGATTTACATTGATGGTGGCTGGGATGCGGCAAAAATGTTTATCACCACACGTGTCCTTTCAGAGCTCCCTGAGATTTTAGAGAAGCAGCTTTACATCGATCCAAAGTCTCGATTTCAAGAGGCAGCGCAGGAGCACTTGGGCATCACGCCTTCGTACAAAGTTCTCTCTGAGACAGGCCCAGATCACCAGAAGGAGTTTCAGGTGGGTGTGTTTCTCGGAAAAGAGAAGGTGGCTGTGGGAGAAGGAACCTCAAAGCACGAGGCACAGGTGGCGGCAGCTGAGGCGGCAATTGCGCTAAAAAAGTGGTAGCAACAAAAAGAAAGCCGACCCCGTGTGGGTCGGTTTTGCGTTGACTATTAGCTTAGCTTCGCTGGAGGGAGCGGGCAACGTCGAGAGCTGTTTCCATCCCCTTCATGCCTACAGGGAGTTCCAGCAGGGCGTGAGGGTCACGTGGAATGACATCCATACAGATGCTCGGGGGTGCGTCCATTGCCTCTTGGATGATCTTCCGAGCGTGCGTGGAACCGTGGACGATGATTCCACGACACACATGAATTCCCACGTGTCCGATCGACCGGTTGGGGTCGTGGATAGGAAAACGGTTTTCGAAGAAGACGAGTGCTCCCACGGGAAGAACGCCAATCACAGGGATGCCGATATACGACTGGTCGATTGCATAGCGCGGGAGGTCAATCCCCACATGGGCAAACACCCACTTGGTCAGTGTTGAACAACTGAACGCTTCTGGAGCATGTTCAGGATCCGCTCGATTGAAGTAGGGAATGCTGAGCTGTCGTTCTGCGATCCAGACGACTTCCTCTCGGATGTTCAGCAGCCGGATCGTACCGTTGTAGGTTTTCAATTGTTCAAAGTACACGATGAGATCGGTTGGGATCAGAGCTCGGGCGAGTGTGGTCCCATGGGGGCGACAGATGCGAATGGCGCCCAGAGTTTCACGCACATGCGTGGGAAGTCTGCGCATCTCTCTCCAGTGGTTGTGGGTGAGCATAGGGAGACTAAGGGATTGCTCGAAAAGTTTCAACCCAAAAGAAAACACTCCGTCAAAGACGGAGTGTTTTCTGGTGCACCCGGAGGGATTCGAACCCCCGACCCTCTGTTCCGAAGACAGATGCTCTATCACGAGCCGAAGCGAGAGAAACAAAAGTGACCATCTTTTCCTGGTGCACCCGGAGGGATTTGAACCCCCGACCCTCTGTTCCGAAGACAGATGCTCTATCCAGCTGAGCTACGGGTGCAAGGGGAAAAGATGGTCACTTTTGTTTCCGAGCGAGGCGATGTGATCTGGTTGACAGATCCAGCTGAGCTACGGGTGCAAGGGTAAAACTTTCAGGATCACACCATCTGCTTGCTCTTCGGTCGGAAATTCGCTCGACGTGGGATTTACCCACGTCTCACGAACTTTCCTCCCTGCAGAGCGGCGCATATGGCGCAATCCTGAAAGTTTTACGTTCGGTTTCGTTTAGGATTAACTATCTGTTTGTACGCATCTGGCGCAATCCTGAACGTTTTACATTCACCTCTCTTGCTGCGACGAAATGCTATCTTAGTTGTTGACGATCGTCAATTCTTCTGGCATATTAGTGCCGTTAGCAATGACATTTTAATCGTAGGCATCGGTAGCTCAGTCGGTAGAGCAGGAGACTCTTAATCTCTTGGCCGTGGGTTCGAGTCCCACCCGATGCACCAGAAAACAGATCGCGAAAGCGGTCTGTTTTCTTTTGTTTTAAAGGGCATATCGCAGCTCTATGGTTGACGTTTTATCAATAAAGT
>PFWU01000046.1 GCA_002791295.1 Candidatus Uhrbacteria bacterium CG_4_9_14_3_um_filter_50_9 | reverse complement strand
TGATCCCCACCGACGGCCCGCTATGTTTATTGGCGAGTACAAACATAGTCTTGATGAGAAAGGACGTCTTGCGATTCCTACAAAGTTTCGCAAGGAGCTTTCGAAAGGCGCCGTCGTAACACGCGGTCTCGACACGTCCCTCTTCCTGTTTCCCAAGGAGGAGTGGGACAAGCTTGCTCAAAAGTTAGCCAGTTTGCCCCTGGGGCAATCCAACAGCCGTGCCTTCGCCCGACTCATGCTTGCGGGCGCCATGGACATTACGTTGGATAAACAGGGGAGGGTCGTGTTGCCCGAGTACCTGCGCAGTTACGCTTCACTGAAAAAGAGTACGGTGGTTGCCGGACTCTACAACCGCCTCGAGATTTGGGATGAAGAGAAATGGGAGGTGTATAAGAAAAAAGTTGAAAGCGACGCAGATCATGTCGCAGAGCAACTTGGTGAATTAGGAATCTAACTCTTGTTAGGTCCTGGCACCGATCTTGGTGTCGCGCTCACGGTTTACTGAACCTTTTCCGTGAGCGGACTCCAAGATCGGTTTCATGACCAACACCCGTTGGGAATGGGAGGAAATTATATGTATCAACATATTCCAGTACTCCTTAACGAGGTGATGACCCACCTCGACCCGAAGCCGAATCATCTTTTGATAGACGGTACTGTGGGGCAGGGAGGGCACGCGAAAGCATTCTTGCAGCGTGCCCTTCCTGATGGCCGTCTACTCGGAATTGATCGTGATCCGAGCAATCTCGCAATTGCGCACGAACATCTCGCATCGTTTGGTGACAACGTCATCTTGGTGCAAGACACGTACGCAAACGCGAAGGCTCATGCCTATGCTCATGGTTTCACTTCTGTTCATGCGATCCTTCTCGACATCGGGTTCTCATCTTTGCATGTAGATGACCCGAGTCGTGGGTTCTCCTTCTCTTTAGAAGGACCTCTCGATATGCGCTACGACCGCTCAGGTGGTCTGACCGCAGGGGAGATGGTGAATACGTGGAGTGAAGATGAGCTGGCAAAGATGTTCCGCGTCTATGGCGAGGAACGAAATGCGCGATTTATTGCCGAAAAGATTGTAGAGCAGCGTGGAAACGAACCGTTCGTGACCACGAAGCAGTTGGCCGCGTTCATCGAAGCGTTGATCCCTCGAAGGGGGAAGACGCATCCAGCAACAAAGGTTTTTCAAGCCTTGCGGATCAGTGTGAACGATGAACTTGGCGAACTTGAGCGAGCACTTCCAGAGTTGATTGAACTTCTTGCGCCCGGTGGGCGCATTGCGATCATCAGTTTCCACTCATTGGAAGACCGGATCGTGAAACAGTTCTTTAAGGAACACCCTGTGCTGACCGTGGTCACAAAGCGGCCGGTCACAGGATCTCGAGAAGAGCTCAGAGCGAATCCTCGCGCACGCAGCGCAAAGCTCCGTGTCGCACAACATAATTAATCGTCAGATGGACGTCCCCACCGTCTATGAGCCCCACATCAATTTCACAAGCAACTTTGTCATCCCCGACCGGTATCGTACGAAAACAGACGGTCGTGCAATGGATCGACAATCATACAAGCCTCCTCAATATCGCAACGCTCGCCCTTGTGGGTGTGCTCTGTGTCAGTTACATCCTTCAGGTTACAGGCACTGTGGCAAAAGGATACGAATTGAGAGACCTTGAAGTTCAGATTCACGATTTAACACTCGAGAATCAACAGATGGAGGTTGCGGTTCGGCAATCACAGTCACTCGATCACGTGGCTGATTCCGTTTCAATGCTCGGACTTGTTCGCTCTGAACAACCAACCTATGTTGAGTCCGGAGAACCTTCCTACGCTCTGGCACAATAAAGAACAAAATCAACAAAGCGGGTTTCCGCTTTTTTTGATATACTAGTTTTATTCAAGGAGGTATGTTGCAAACAGCGTTATTTGATCCAGAGGTTGCTGCGGCGGCCGTGACAAACATCAACTGGCTTCAGCCAAGTTGGGATCTTTTCATTGTGATGTTTTTTGTGGTCGCTTCGTTTATCTACGGCATCTCTTTAGGGCGTGATCGCATCATCGTGATTTTGGTCGCCATCTATATGGCGCTTGCGATCGTGAACTACATTCCTTTTCTCTCCGGATTTGAAACGAATATTTCAATCAATGATGCGTTTGCTCTCCGTGTCTCTGTGTTCCTTGGTGTGTTCATCCTGCTGTTCTTCTTCTTATCGCACTCGGCACTCATGAAAGCCTTTGGAAATCGAGGGGCACAGGGTGGCATTGTGCAGGTGATGTTGTTTTCATTTCTCCATGTCGGACTCCTCATTAGCGTCACCCTCTCTTTTTTCCCCGCAGACCTTGCGAACATTCTTTCGCCTGTCACGCAGTCCTTTTTTATCAGCGATGCAGCGAAGGCTACTTGGGTTATTTTGCCTGTCATTGTGATGGCGATCTTTGGAAGATCAGAGCGACGTGAGGACTGATGAACCGTTACCTATCTTGCGGTGTTCGTGTATAGTCCTGTCACATGAAAAAAGGTTCATTTGAAGCGTTTTATAACAAGAATTTAGACCGTATCTATCGATACGTTTTTTTTCGCGTTGGCCGCAATAGGGATGTATGTGAGGATCTTGTTTCAGAGATTTTCATGAAGGCACTTAAACATTTTGAGAAATATGACCCAGATATTTCTGAATCTGCATGGATTTATCGAATTGCTCATAACCATCTAGCCAACCATTTTCGAGATACAAAACAATCTGCAGATATCGATGATGTGAAGTTTTTCCTTGTTGGAGAGCGTGGTGAAGAAACGATTATTACGCAAGAAGAACAAAGACATCTTTATGAAGCGCTCGACAAATTGGAACCAGATGAGCGACGGATCGTAACGATGAAATACATCGAGGGGTACTCATATAAGGAGATGTCAGCGGTCCTTGATAGAACAGCTGATGCACTCAAAGTAGCAACTCACAGAACAGTTAAAAAATTGCGTAGCCTTCTTAAGTCAAAAAAAGATTATGTTTCGCCTTAAGCGACAACTAAAGAACATGCATCAGCAGGCAACACCAAGCCACGCTTTTAAGATGCATCTGTGGCACAAGCTTGCTGAAGAACTGGGGGAAGCATCGGACTGTGTTCCTGTTCGTCGATTTCGCTTTGCAACCGTGACAGGAATCGCTTCGTTGGTGTTGGTCTTTGGCATGGGGACAGGGGTCTACGCTTACGAGAGTCCGTCGGTCGTTGATGGACATCCGTTGCACTTTATGAAGGAAGGGATTGAATCTGTTGAAGGTGTGTTTGCTCGCAGTCCAGAGGGTCGTGCACGGTTTCATACACGCATGATGTCTCGTCGTTTAGAGGAGGGGGAGACACATTTGCAAGATGCAGCGCATGCTCAGCGAGCATTGGAACGAGCGGCAATACAGTTTGAGTATTCTGTTGATGAAGTGGCTGGTGGCTTTAAAGATTTGGAACGACGCGGGTCTTTTTTTGATGATCTTTCCGTGCAACAAGCACGTTACGTTGAGCTAAGCTCTCGTGTATTAGAGAGCGAGGATGAGATCGGGGGGCCATGGTCTCTTCAACAGCGTGTTGAGACGCATGAGCTTTCATCTGAAGAATTACGTCGCTTGTTCCGCATGAATCATGGCGCCATGATTGATGAAGAGCAGCGCTAAGCGGTTCACCGCATTCAGTCATTATGTCCAAAACACTTGTCCGCTCCCTACGTTTTCCTCTAGCTCTCGCAATCCTTGCGATCGTAGCTGTCGTGCTAAGCCCAGTTTTTTTCGCCTCTGCGGCAGAGAGTGAAGGCCAGGGTCCTCATAAAAGTGAGGGTCCACGTCCACATCATCCCATTGGAGAAATTGTCGAGATTGATACCGACGCAAATACCATTCTTGTTGGGCCCGTGCTCACACCAGAAGATGAAGAGGTAAAATATGTGCTTATTTCTTACTCTGATGACACGGAAATTGAAGAAGATGGTGAAGAGGCAACAGAGTCAGATATCTCTGTTGGTGACAAGATCCACGCACGAGGAGAGCATACGTTTGATTCAGAAAATTATCTTGCAGAAATCAACGCTGAATTTATTGTCCTATTTGATCAAACCGAGCCACCAGTTCCACCACGTCACGGTTTTCCACGTCTTGGTGAAGTCGTCGAGGTGGATACAGATGCCAACACAGTACTTGTGAAAGGCATGCGCCCAAATGAAGATGGAGAGGACGTCTACGTGCTTGTAACCTACGGGGATGACACCGTCATCAACGAAGATGGAGAGACCGTTGATGAATCCAGTATTTCTGAAGGCGACCTTATCCGTGCACACGGAGAGGTAAATACGGATTCTGTGGAGTATCTCGCTGAGATTGCAGCAGATAACATCCGGCTCTGGGACGAGAAAGAACCACCACGTCCAGGTCATGGACATGGGCCTCAAGGCCAGTTTCGCTCAGAACCAGCTCAAGAGATTGAAGAATAGTTACCAACAAAAACAGGCTTCAGTGCCTGTTTTTGTGTTATACTCCCAATCGATATGATAAAGCTTTACAACACACTCACGCGGGAAAAGGAGACGTTCAGCCCTATTTATGAGGGGAAGGTTGGGATCTATGCCTGTGGCCCGACGGTGTATTGGTTTGCACATATTGGGAACATGCGGACGTATCTGTTTGTGGATGTGTTGCGTCGAGTGCTTGAATTTAATGGCCTTGAGGTTAAGCTCATCATGAATATCACGGACGTTGGGCATCTGACAGATGACGCAAGCGAGGGGGAGGATAAGATGATTGTGGCAATGCAGCGTGAAGGGAAGACAGCCTATAAGATCGCTGAGTTTTACACAGAGGCCTTCATGGAGGATTTTAAGCGGCTCAACATCAAACCTGCCAATGTCTACCCACGTGCAACCGATCATATTCCTGAGCAGATTGAAATGATTAAACATCTCGAGGAGAACGGCTACGTCTATCAGACATCCGATGGGGTTTATTTTGACACATCAATGCTTGATTCGTACGGGCGTCTTTCGGGTCAGTCTGCAGATGAAAAGAAAGCAGGTGCGCGGGTCGACATGGGAGAGAAGAAGAACGTGACGGATTTTGCGCTTTGGAAATTTTCTCAAACAAATTCTCATCGTGAGATGGAATGGAATTCGCCTTGGGGCACAGGATTTCCTGGCTGGCATCTTGAGTGTTCAGCCATGTCGATGAAGTACCTTGATGTTCCATTTGATATCCACACGGGTGGTATCGACCACATTCCAGTGCATCACGAGAATGAATTGGCGCAGACAGAGGGTGCTGAAGGGGTGCTTCAGGCGAATGTGTGGATCCATGCAGACTTTTTGACGGTTGACGGAGGGAAAATGTCTAAATCCCTTGGAAATCTATACACAATTGAACAGCTCATTGAAAAGGGCTATGACCCGCTTGTCTACCGTTACTTGGTGCTTGGGGCGCATTATCGTACAAAGTTGAACTTCACGTTCGAGGCACTGGACGGTGCACAGAATGCATTAAAGAAGCTTCGGGCGACGGTTCGGAGTTGGGATCAGCCGGGTGAAGTCAATGATGAGTATGAGCAACGCTTCTTGAAGGTCATTAATGATGATTTAAACACGCCTCAAGCGCTCGCTGTGCTCTGGGAGCTGGTTGATTCGAATGTACCTCCATCAGAAAAGGCGGCAACTGTTCTGAGATTTGATCAGGTGCTGGGCTTGGGGCTCGGTGATTTCATTGGGAATCCTCTTAAGGTGTCAGATGAGGTTGAGGTTCTGATTCAGGAACGAGCCACGGCGCGGGCACAGAAGGATTGGGAGTTATCGGATCAATTGAGGGATCAGATACACGCACGAGGCTATCTGGTTGAAGATACAGCCGAGGGGCAACAACTGACTGAACGCTAAAAAGAGACGGGGATAACCACCCCGCTTTTTTTAGTAGTTGTGCTAAAATGACCTGGACTTAT
Organism: Candidatus Uhrbacteria bacterium CG_4_9_14_3_um_filter_50_9; assembly: GCA_002791295.1. Taxonomy (GTDB): domain Bacteria; phylum Patescibacteriota; class Patescibacteriia; order UBA9934; family GWF2-40-263; genus UM-FILTER-50-9. Next base: position 25,815 of record PFWU01000046.1, on the reverse strand, counting down.
GGCAACGAATAAACGAGCAAAAACCGTTGAGACCCCTATTTCAGAGAGTGTGGCTCAGCCGCTTGAATCTCAAGCAGAGCGCGAACGGGCACCTGAGGGTGTTGAGATTCCGATTTCGCCTGAGTTTGAGGGTGAAGATGCAAGTGAACAGCAAGAGGAAACCGCTGATCAGCAGGAGGAACAATACGTTCAGAGTGAACCCGTTTTGACACCAGTCGTGTCTTCGACACCAGTGGTTCCTGCTGGAGACGATCGATTAGAGAAAGAGATAGAAAGCATCCTTCAGGAAGATCTGACGGATCTGTACCTAGCGATGCCTCCTGAAAAGCAACAGGCATTCAAAGAAAAAGGCGAGGAGACAACAGGGAAGATTCGCAAAATTGTCTCTTCTGCAAAAGTAAATACCAAAAAAGTATTTAACTTGATTAAAGATTGGCTCAAGTTGATTCCCGGTGTCAACAAATTCTTTCTAGAACAAGAGGCAAAAATAAAAACAGATAAAATTCTTCTCGTTTCAGAAGAGGAAAAGAAACGAGGCGGCACAGATTTTCTGTGAATGTACTCCAGTTTGGGCTCCAACCAGAAGTGGAAACAACCACCCGCATTGCCTCGGGGAATGATCTTGTATTTGCGCGATGGATTTTAATTGGATTGGTTGTTCTAGCGGTTGTTGTTGGTTTGATGTTTATTTTGCGTTTTGTACTCCGTCGCATTTCTCGTGCGAAGCAAGGGACGTTTAAGCGTGTGGTCATTTTGGTTTCTCTTCCGAAGTTTCGTCGTGAAGAAGAAAGTGAACGTGGGGGGACGAAAGAGCAAGTGCAGGAAGCCATTGCCGCAGCAGAGACATTTTTTTCAGCGGTTGGTGGTCTGAAGGCAGAGCGTGGATTGCGTGCCTGGCTGTTTGGGCGCACGGATGAGTTTTCGTTTGAGATCGTTGTGGAGAAGAAACGCATCAAGTTTTATGTGAGCGTTCCAGATGAGCTGCGTCAGTTTATGGAACAGCAGTTGTCGTCTTCTTATCCGGATGCATCGCTTGAAGAAGTTGAAGATTATAATATTTTCTCACCAGATGGCGTGATTTTGGGAAGTCAGGTTGTCTTTAAACGTCAGAATGCATTTCCGATTAAGACGTATCGCAAACTCGATAAAGATCCCCTGAACGCCATCACCAACGTGCTCGCAAAAATTCCCGAAGGTGATGGGGCTGCGTTTCAGTTTCTCGTGCGCTCCTCTTATGCAAAATGGCGCAAGCAAGGGGTGAGTATTGCCTCAAATATGCAGCAGGGCATGAAGCTTGAGGAAGCGATTAAAGGAAAGAAAAAAGGCAAAGGCGGCGGACTGCTGGAGATGATTGGGTTTGGAGGAAAGAGCGAACAACAACAGCAACAGGAGGACAACTACAGGCTCTCGCCTCAAGAGGATGAGATTGTTAAAGGACTTGAGGAAAAGGCATCGAAGGCTGGAGTGGATGTTTGTGTGCGTCTCGTGGTGTCATCCAAGAATGCTTCCTCAGCTGAGACCACCATGCAGAACATGTTGAATGCGTTTGCGCAGTACAATATTTATCAGTACGGAAATTCGTTTGTGAAAGTCGTGCCTCGTCGAAAGAAGCGATTGATTCGTGATTTTATTTATCGAAGTTTCAATGAACGTACGACGATCGTCATGAACGCAGAAGAACTTGCGAGTCTATGGCATATGCCACTCCCATGGACGGAAACACCAAATATCCAATGGCTTGGTGCACGAAGCGGTGCGGCGCCAGCGGGGGTTCCTACAGGTCCTGAGGAGGGTGATATCGAGCTTGGATACAATGTGTACCGTGGTGTCAAAACACCTGTCTGGATGAAGTCACGAGATCGCTCGCGTCACATGTACATCATTGGTAAATCTGGTTCGGGTAAATCTCAGACGATGGCCAAGTACATCATTCAAGATATTCGTGCGGGTCATGGGGTTGCGCTCGTGGAGCCTCATGGAGACTTGGTTGAACAAGTGCTTGGAAATATTCCGAAAGATCGTATTGATGATGTGATCGTCTTCAATCCATCTGACATTGGGCGTCCGATGGGGCTGAATATGCTCGAGGCACCAAACGAGAACATGCGCGACTTTGCGGTGCAGGAGATGATTTCAATTTTCTACAAACTCTTTCCGCCTGAGATGATCGGTCCAATGTTTGAGCACAACATGCGCAACTTCATGTTGACGCTCATGGCCGATATTAACAACCCCGGCACCATTGCGGAAATTCCTCGCATGATTACGGATGATAAGTTTCAAAAAGAATGGCGCTCCAAACTAACCGACCCTGTGGTAAAGAGTTTCTGGGAGGATGAGATGGACAACACGAGTGACTACCACAAGTCTGAGATGATGGGTTACCTCATCTCCAAGGTAGGTCGATTTGTGGAAAATGAGATGATGCGCAACATCATTGGACAGTCAAAATCGAGTTTTGATTTCCGGGAAATCATGGATAAGAAGAAGATTCTTCTTGTAAACCTCTCAAAAGGAAAGACGGGAGATGTCAACGCCGAACTGCTGGGACTTGTGATCGTTTCCAAGTTGCAGATGGCTGCACTCACGCGAGCAGACATTCCTGAAGATGAGCGTCATGACTTCTACTTGTACATCGACGAGTTCCAAAACTTTATTACAGATTCCATCGCCACCATTCTTTCTGAGGCGCGTAAATATCGTTTGAATCTCATTATTGCTCACCAGTACATTGGGCAACTTGTTAAGAATAACGATACAAAGATCAAAGAAGCCGTGTTTGGAAACGTGGGGACGACCTATGTGGCACGTATTGGTCCTGAGGACGTTGAAACACTGGAGAAAATCTACTCCCCAGAATTCAGTGGATACGACCTTATCAACTCAGATAAGTACACCTGGTACGTAAAGATGATTGTGGATAACTCTCAGATGAAGCCTTTCACCATGAATTTGGTGCCAGAAAGTTCGGGGGATCGTGAGCTCTCAGATGCGATCAAGGAGCTCTCAAGACTAAAATATGGTCGAGATAAGTCTATTGTTGAGGGTGAAATTATGGCACGTACACAGATGGGTCAGAAATCTAAAGCTGCTCCACCGCCTCCGGTGCCTCTGAACTAACACCTGCTATGAACGATCTTGATCCAACATTTGAATACGAACCGGACGTTGAGTCTCACGCCACAGAGGTTGAGCATGGAGATGCACGCACGCGCCTTGCCATGCAGATGCTTCATCAGGTGCGTGACAGTCTCAATCACGTCATTCAACTCCTAGAGGAGGGAGACACGGCACGCGCCACACGTCGCATGGTGGATTTTGTTTCGCAGAAAAAGTCTGTGGCAGGTGAACTGGAAGATCTCACTGGATCCCGAGTGCTCGAAGGCGTGTTTGATGGTCAGTTTATGGTTGGTTCTGATGGTGTGCGTTACAACGTGCCCGAGAACTATGCTTCCAAGTCCAAACTTGTTGAAGGAGACATTCTGAAGCTCACTATTAAGCCAGATGGAACCTACTTATTTAAACAAATAGGTCCCGTGGATCGTAAGCGGCTTGTGGGACGTCTCGGTGTGGATTCATCCACAAACGAGCATGTTGTGATCTCTGGGGATGCCGTGTATAAAGTCCTTGCTGCGAGTATCTCTTATTTTAAGGGTGCAACAGGAGACGAAGTTGTTGTGCTTGTTCCAACGAGTGATGGATGTGTCTGGGCAGCGGTTGAAAACATTGTGAGAGGTAACTAGGTTTTAGGTATTAGGTGGTTAGGTTTTAGGAAGAAAGGAATTATGGCAAAGGCGATTTATCGCATTTATAGACCAACAACATTTAAGGAGGTGAGCGGGCAGGAGCATGTGGTTCGAACCATTCAGAACCAATTTGCTGCTGATTCCTTAGCTCACGCTTATTTGTTTACGGGACCAAGAGGGGTTGGAAAAACCACGATCGCACGATTGATGGCGAAGTTGGTGAACTGCCTGTCTCCCAAAGGGTCAGAACCTTGTAATACTTGTTCGGCTTGCACACAGGTTGTGAGTGGTACGTCGCTCGATGTCTACGAGATTGACGCTGCCTCGCACACAGATGTCGAGCATGTTCGTGAACATATCATCAAGTCCGTTCGGTTTGCGCCAAATCAGTTGAACAAAAAGGTCTATATTATCGATGAAGTGCACATGCTGTCTCCATCGTCATTCAATGCTCTTTTGAAGACGCTTGAGGAGCCACCAGAACACGCACTCTTTATTCTGGCAACAACGGAGATTCATAAAGTGCCAGACACGATTATTAGTCGTTGTCAGCGTTTTGATTTTCGACGTATTGAGGCAGACGAGCTCACGAAGCGACTCCAGGGGATTGTGAAGGCTGAAGGAGTGGATGTTGAAGAGGCCGTGCTGCGAGAGATTGTGCGCCACAGTGAGGGGTGTGCTCGTGATGCAGAAAGTCTTTTGGGCCAGGTGCTCGCACTTGGGGAAAAAACGATTGGTCTCAAAGAGGCGTCCTTGGTTTTGCCGACCAGTAATGATGTCCAGGTGCAGGCGCTCATTGAGGCTCTTTTAGCACAAGAGGCGAGGAGGGGTGTTGAGCTTTTGAAAGAGACTTTGGATCAAGGTACAGATCTTAAGCATTTTGTTTCAGATGTCATTAGTGGGTTGCGCGATCGACTCATGGCATCTCTTTCTGAGAGTGGTGAAGTGAGTTTAAGGATTCAGTATGCGATTAATGAACTCCTCACGGCCCGAGGGCGAATACGTCTCTCACACATTCCACAGCTCCCCATTGAACTTGCGATTGTGAAGATTTGCACAGGACAGATTGTGCAGGAGGAATCACCACGGGATTTTAAAGAGCAGGAGGTTGTTTCGAGCCGCACTCAGACTGAGAAGGGGGCAATGACTCAGGACAAAGAAGGTGACCAGAGTGTTGTGAGGTCTGTCGAGGTTATCCTTGAAGGAAGTGAGCCACAGGTGAGTGAAGTCGAAGGGGTGAGTGAAGGGGAACCCGCAAGCGTCTTTGGATCCGTGCCAGTGATTAGCATTGATGACGTGAAGAGAAAGTGGCCACAGGTGTATGAGCAGATCAAGGCATGCAATGCGTCCTTACCGCTGATGATGAAGCAGTGTGAAGTGTCTGGGGTGGAGGGGGAGCGTGTTGAGCTTGCGTTTGATTTTAATCTGTATGTTGATACGGTGAACAAAGAAAAGAACAGGACACTTATTGAAGGAGTACTTGAGCAGGTGCTTGGAAAGAAATTAAAGATTCACGCCATTCAATCAAAAAAAGCACAGAGCGATGAAGTGGTGAACGGGTTGTTGCAGGAATTTGGAGGGAGTGTTGCGTAAACAGAAAAGAGCCTGCGTGGCTCTTTGTGAACCCGGCATGGCCGGGTTTTTAGGTGCTTAGTCGCGGCGCCTGATGTCGAACTCACCTTCAGCGATCACGTTGCCATCATCCGAAGAGACGTTGAAGCGTCCTTGCAGATGGTCACTGATTCCTTCCGTGTACCCATTTGCTCGGACAATCTCTGGATACCCGTTAGCATCAGTGGTGCTGAAGGGCTGGTCGTTGAACTTGCTGCCGCTCATGTCGACGTGTCCGACACCAACTCCCTGGATGCGCACGCGGTGTCTTCCGTTTGGAAGCTCTCGGATGACGCACCGGTGCTCGACAGGCTCTGGTTTGTCAGCTTCCCGCCCGTTCCAGCCCCGCAGGTTGCGAATCCGCACTTGACCACTATATCGGGCGCGATTGTTTGAGTCGTCTTTCACAAGTCCTCCTAGCGCCTACCCTAGGGAGGTATTTACGTTTTGTCAAAGGATAAAGAAGATTGACATGGGGTTCGTCAATTGATATTCTCTTCTCGCTTAGTCTTACATTTATCTCCAATGTTACTCCCGAGTCGTCTAACGGCAGGACACTTGGTTCTGGTCCAAGGAATTGGGGTTCGAATCCCTGCTCGGGAACCAAAGTAAAACGTTCACCTGAAAGGTGAACGTTTTACTTTTGTGGATAATGGACAGGGACTCAAACGGGGGATGGTAAGGGGGATTCCCCCTTACATGCCGGGGGTACAGCGAGCTTGCGAGCGTCCTAGGGGCGGAAGCCCCTGGAGGAACGAAGTGGCGTGAGACTCCCTGTCCGGGAACCAAGAAAGAGTCGATGTGCTAGCATCGGTTTTTTCTTTTTGTCTAGCAAAGAACTAGACTTCAAACCCATTACATGAACCATAACGTTGTTGCATGACTTTTTCCTCAGCGCCCACATAGCGCCCAAAGTTCATCTCTTTGCACTTCAAAAGAAGGATTGCATGACGTGATGTGTCGTCTACCTCGATAATTAGATCGAATAGTAGACCTAGTTTTTTTGCGTTCAGTTTATTGATTGCTTTTTTACTTTTTGAAAGTACATCTTCACTTTTGCATCTAGATTTTTGTACATGCCTTTGTTTGAATTGATCCGATCTTACCGCTGAAAACACAGATCCACAACACCTTGTATATAGGTGTTTTTTGAATTACTATTGTCATTGACTACCAACCATTCGCTGAAATGCCCGAATTACAAGACTCCCGTCTTATTCGTTTTTTGGATAGAGACAAACCGAAGAGCTACAAGCCATTGGTGAAGGTATTCAGGAGAGACTTGATGAACAGGCACGTATTATTTTCGGTCTTGTTGAAGGTGAGAAGTTGAAAAACAATATTCGAATTGTATTGATAGGTGGCTAAAAATGCCCCCGTAATTCAGAGGGTGAATCCGTAGGTAACGTGAATAAAAAACAAGGTACCCATTACCTTGTTTTCTGTATTTAGGAATGTTTATTGAGGCAGAGCGTGTATAGGGGTCAGGTCGTGTTATGTGCTTTTTATCTAAAACTCAAAAACTCGACGATTCGCCACTCATACTAAAACACCCAGCTAGTGATCCGACCCCAAAAAACCGGGCAGGTAAAAACACCTCTGTCCGGAAGCTCTGTCCTAGTTCACAGTGATCTCTGGACCGATTTGGTAGCGTGGGAAGAAGCCGTCTGGGATGTCTCGGACCTGTGATGCCCAATCTGCACCGTATAATTCGGTAGCCATTTCCGGATTTGGGATACCTCGGAGTGTCCCATTGCGCGAAACAGCGTACACCTTCGGATCGCTTAACACCTTCACCATGAATGCACCGGGCTTATAGGTCACAACCCCCGTGAGCGGAATCGAAGCCATCACTTCACTTGTGACAAACTGTACATCGTCAAAATTTTCGTACCACGAGTAATAGATTTTTTCGTCGAGAAACACATAGCGTCCGCCATCTCGGCCACAGTAATAGACCGTGTCGACCTCTGGAGTTCGAATGAGTTCATTCGAGATGCAGGCAACAGCTTCTGTCGCTTCGGGAATATCCTTATCCACATTAATACTTGTTGCGAGCTCACGTTCAAGATCTGGGTTGTACGTCACCGCATCGAGTGCGGCTACAAGTGAAGGATACGGGTTCATGATTTCACCATCTAGATCCTCCATTTCAAAATGGAGGTGAGATGCGGTTGATTCCGCATTGCCACTGTCACCAACCCAGGCGATATGATCGCCACGCTCGACACGGACGCCTTGCTCAATCCCGGGAGCATATGCGTTCTCAGGACCACCCTCCCCATCGTCTGTTCCGGGCGTGTCATTGTTAATGTGAATATAAGAAAACGTATATCCACTATCGCCTTTAAGTTTAAGCATGTAGCCATAGCTCGGCTCATCCATTGGCGCAAACGTGATCATTCCATCATCTGCAGCGAGGATGAGATTCAGTTTGTTCGCAAGAATATCGATCGCATGATGTGTATGTCCGGTGCGAGCATCCAGATAATCATCGGAAAACGAAACGTCACCGTTGACCGGAAACGCAATATCAATAATCTCATCCGCTGCGACAAGATGCGGGAACGAGAGTACAAGCAAGAGAATGGATAATAGAAGCTTCATAGGAATCACTATACCTTATTTTACATCGTCCGTTTGCCGGATAGGGATTGTTGCAAACGAAGAAACGTCTTTTTTGTGATGTTTTCAGAGTGAGGCAGCATCTTCTCCAGGAATCAAAAAACACAGCCGGTGAAGGCTGTGTTTTTTTTGCTAGAAATAGGATTTGGTTTGGAGGTCTTTGAGGGTCTCGATGACTTCGTTGATATCTTCCTGCACAGTCGCTCGAAGCGCTGAGAGGTCTCCTGGGTTTCTGATGAGGAACGGGATCTCTTGGTTTATGAGATAAGCTCCAAAATCGATGAGTGTTTGGGTCTCTGTTCCACCGAACGCAATTTCCCAGAGATCCACCACAGAGCCGTCGGTGAATTCGAGATCAAAGTAGGGATCTAAATGTTCTCCGTCTTCGCGGACTCCAACGCTCACACGATCGATGTCGCTTGGATTGAACGTCTGCGCAGTGACATACCAGTATGGACTCTGCACAAAATGTTCATCGGGTGTGATGGCAAGATAGTTGTGGCTCGCAAGAAAAAGAAATGGGAAGAGCACCATGGTCACGACCAGAGAAGAAAGAGCGAGTCGTTTGAGTGTGAAACGGGCAAGGAATTTTAAATCAATAAATTTCAACAGTTCCTGCATTTCAGGGACGGTTAAGCGCTTGCCCTCTATACGTGTCCGGATCTCTTCGTTCGTGAATGCAAGTGTTTGAATAACATCCGGAGCTGTCAAACTGTTTCCGAGTTTTGGAAACAACACCAGTAATGACTGTACAAGTGCGGCACCAATTAAAATAGATGGAAAGATCCAGGCGAGCAAAAAGATCATGTATCCATCAAGTTCAAAGACGACCGCATCCGGGCTGTGCAACCAACTTGGTTGGAGCGCCTCATAAAGTGTGCGTCCGCCCACAAACAGGATGAGACCGATAAGTCCAAAAACCAGTATAAGATGGACGGCCGTCAGAAGGACATGGTTTGCAGACAAGGGTTGCTCCAAGGCTTCCGTCCTTGTCGCCATTGCAATGAGCTTCAGACGCTTTTGTTTCAGGTAAGTGACAGGTCCTCTTTCCATACGGGGTTATTATTTTGTGGCTTGGCTTATGGCGTACTCAAGAATGATTTTTGCAAGATCAATGTTTGTGACCCGCTCAAGTTCTTTGAATCCAGGATTGCCATTGATTTCCAAGATGAGTGGGCCACGTGTTGATCGAATGAGGTCGACTCCAGCGATTTGCAGTTCGAAGACCTCGGTGGCTTTCAGGGCAAGGTCTTGTTCCTCCTGTGTCAGTTCGACCATTGATCCAACCCCTCCGAGGGATGCATTGGCGCGAACTTCACCCGCGATAGCTTTGCGCTCCATGGCGGCAACAATCGTACCATTAACAACGTAGACACGCAGATCTGAATTTTGCGCTTCTTCAACAAACTCTTCGATAATCAGAGGATTGCGGTCTCGGATGGCGAGGTAATCGACAAGCGGACGGAGGGTTTGTTCATCTGGTGCGTAGAAGACTCCTTTTCCATGTGTTCCAAATGCGACCTTTACGATGACAGGATAGTGAATGGTCTGTGCAGCTCTGATCGCATCTTCTGGTTTTCGAGCAATGGCCCAGCGGGGGCAGGGGAGATGATGTTGTTGAAAGAGAACATGCTGGGTGAGTTTGTTTTTTGCCCAGGTAAATCCGTTGCGTCCATTGAGAATTTTGTAACCCGCTTGTTCAAGGAGTTGAACGGCATAGGTACGCAGGCTTGGTTCTTCAACAAAATTTGGTCTTGAGATGATGATGTCTATGGGTGGGAGAAGTTCACCTTTATGAAAGATTTCTCCATCAATAAACGAAAGATAAGGTTCGTACAGTTTTACGAGCGTGTGGCCTAGGAGTGCAGCTGCTTCCTCAAAACGATCGGCTCCTGTTGGAACAGATTCAATGGATTCAGAGAAGATAAGGATTCCAATGGTCATATTATTTCGCCATGTAGAGGCGTGAGGCCGCAAGCGGGTGTTGTGCATCGCGGCGTGAGATCGCATGTGCCTGAAGTCCGTCTCTGATCATCTCGTCCAGAATCGCATCGAGTTCCTCGATGGTCTCAACTGAATGAAGACGTTGCTTAAATGGTTTTGCTCCAGGGAGTGCTTTGAAGTACCAGGTCAGATGTTTACGGAAGGTTTGAACGGTTCCTTGATCGAATTGTTCTGTGTGCCAGCGTACATGCTGCTTGATCACAGCTACACGCTCCTTGAGCGAGATTGCCTCTGGCTCTCGACCTTGGAGCGCATCAATGGCTTGTTTAAAGATCCAGGGATTCCCAAGGGCGCCTCGTGCGATCAGGACTCCGGCCGCTCCGGTTGTCTCGAGAGCTTCTCTCATGAGTTGTGGGGTGTAGATATCACCGTTTGCCAGCACGGGAATCGAGACGGTTTTTACGAATTCACCGATCAGATTCCAATCTGCCTGCCCAGAGTATCCTTGTTTCTTTGTGCGACCATGAATGGTAATTAAGTCTGCTCCAGCCTCTTCAAGGATTTTCCCGAACGTGAGGCATTCACGGGGGTCTTCCCATCCAGCACGAATTTTCACACTGACGGGGACACTTACGGCCGACTTGACCGCACGGACGATTGCGGCAGCGCGCTCAGGATCCTTCATGAGGGAGGCGCCATTGAACGAATGAACGACTTTGTAGACAGGGCAACCCATGTTGAGGTCAAAGCCTTCTGGGGCATGGTCACGTTCGATGATGTGCGCTGCTTCTGCCACCTGATCTGGCTCACTCCCAAACAGTTGTTGGACGATGGGACGTTCATCATTGTGAATCTCGGTCATCCCAAGCGTTTTACTATTGCCTCGGATGATTGCCTCGGCGGAAACCATTTCACGGAAAACGATGATACGCTTCACCTTTTCGGGACTCTGTTGTTCGATCGCACGAACAACACGACAAAACGCCGAGTCCGTCATGTCGGCCATCGGCGAGAGCGCAATCATTGGTCGTGGGAGTTCAGCCCAGTTGAGATTCATAACGGGCGAAGGCTACCCGAATTACTCAATTGTTTCAAGCATCCCCTCCAGGTCTTCTGCGTTAATGGCTGTGAGAGAGTCACGGTGTTCACTAACGTATTGGAGGGCTTCCTCATAGAGTGTCCAACGGAGTTCCGTGTCCTCTTCGCTTCGTGTCCTCACGCTTTCGCTAGTTGCTGTGATGTCATAAGGGGTTTCAGCGATCTCTCTTCGACCATCTGGAAAGTCATCCCAGTAGATAGGTCCAAAGGGGGTGTCGGTGAGGTAGTAGTTATTTTCGTGGAATTTGAGATTCACAAAAAAATCTGTTTCCTCGTCGAACTCTGAGGTCCATGTTTCAAACAGTTCCTCCATGTCATAATCTTGTTCTGCAAATTCATAAAGTTTTACCTCTGTATCTTCTGGTCGCTTGTAGAGACCGTGGACCAATTCTTCAATGGAGGATCCTCCCTCATGCAGTACGGTGAAGCGGGCGCCTTTTTCCTCTAAAATTTGGCTATAGATTGCCCCATAGCGACCCGTTGTATTTCCAACAATGCGTGGTGCATACCCAATGACTTCTTTGAGATATTGGTACCCTCCAGGGTTTTCGGTGTAGGCGCCGGTCTCCATGTTGAGCTCATGCTCTTCGTAAGCAAGTAGTGTTTCGTAGAGTTCATCAGATGACATTTCGCTCAGACCAATGGTATCGAAGCCTGTATAAAGTGGGTGAGGGGGGCGAATATGATAGGAGACACTCACATACTCTGAGGTTTTCATGCGATCAATCAGGTCAGGTGCCAGCGCAACATACGTTTGGGTCATTGTGTCTGTTAGATGGAGTTCAACAGGAAGTTTGTACGTCTCATGCAAGTCGATGATACGGTTTATCGTGGCAATACTTTCTTCTGGATAAACCCAGTCATGAACATTTTGGATGAACTGGACATAGATCTGTGCCTTTTTCGTATCCGTTCGGGTTTCTTCCACAACCATCTCTTCAATCGTGATATCGACGATGGATTGTTCTGCACAACCAACACCGATCAGGGTAAGAATTGAGAATAGGAGTAGAGTATTTTTCATAATGGATGTAATTGATTGGATCAAGTATACTTTTCATATATGTCAAAGTCCAAAATATCAAATGCGTATGTTCTTTACGGAGGAGCCGTTATTGTGGCGATTGGTCTTATTTTTTTTGCGGCCAATCAAGACAAAGCTCCGTCTATCTACGATGAGTTTGCACAGTGTCTGACCGAACAAGGAGTGACCATGTATGGCGCCTGGTGGTGTCCGCATTGTACAAATCAAAAAGAGGCGTTTGGAGATGCATTCGACTCTGTGAATTACGTTGAATGCTCTTCACCTGGATCCCGTTCGATGAACAGTACCTGCCAAGCCGCAGGGATTGAAGGCTATCCAACATGGGAGTTTGCTGATGGAACACGTGCTTCTGGGGAGCAAGATCTTGAATTTTTATCTGAGCAGGCTGGTTGCGAACTTCCTGAATCAGTGGAATAGATATGAAAAAGAAACTTGTCATGTGGATCGGAGGGTTTGCGCTTATTGGAACATTGCTTTCAATCTATGCGTTGTTGCATAAGTACGGTTTTGCAACGGGGGCTGTCTGCAACATCAACGATACGTTCAGCTGTGACATTGTGAATCAAAGTTCTTATTCTTTTATTTTCGGTATCCCCGTTTCGCTCCTTGGTGTGGTCGCCTATGGGTTTATGCTGCTCGCTGCGGTATTAAAGCTTAGGAACATGAACGACATACAGATCACGCAATTTCTTCTGGTCGCTTCGATTGGTGGCCTGCTCTTCAGCTTTTATCTCACAAGTATTGAGGCGTTTGTCCTCTATGCTTGGTGCTTGATCTGTATCGGTCAGCAGCTGGCGATCATTGGTATCGCCGCATTGACAACGAAACTTTATCTACTTGAAAAAGCAAAATGATATGACAGACAACAATCTTTCCTTTTCTATGGAGGCTTTGTTTCAACAGCTGTTGCAACGTGGAAAGGAACAAGGGGTGACACAGCAAGATGCGTATAACGATCTTGTGGAAGAGGTGATTGAAAATCATCGTGCCATTGGTGAAATTGATACCGATGATGCCACAGAAGACATGGAAGCGCAGCTGCGTGGTCGGTGGTTGGATTATCAGGACTTGCTTCAGGAGACGTCTTCTGAGATCGATTCCTTATGAAGATTTCTTTTCATGGAGCTGTGCAAGGGGTGACAGGTTCCTGTCATCTCTTAAAGGCAGAGGATGCGAATGGCCATGAGCGTCAGCTTCTTTTTGACTGTGGAATGTTTCAAGGTCAGCAGATGTGCAGCGCAACAAATCTCGAGCCGTTCGGGTTTGATCCAAAGGAGGTAAATCATGTCTTTATCACGCATCCTCATGCGGATCATACAGGGCGCATTCCCAAACTGGTGAAAGAAGGGTTTAGAGGGAAGATCTACATGACGCGTCCGTGTATTGGGCTCACAAAACTTGTGCTCGAGGACGCACATCACATCATGAAGGAAGATGCGGAGAAATGCGGGAGTTCTGTGTTGTACGAGATGAAGGATCTGTTGACGGCATTTGATCAAGTGGAAGGGATTGGGTATCACGAAGAGATTGAACCGTTTCCTGGTATCAAGATTAGTTTTCACGATGCAGGTCATGTGCTCGGATCCGCCTTTGTTTCTGTGAAAGCTGAAGGGAAGACGATTATTTTTTCTGGAGACATTGGAAATGACGACGTGCCCATTTTGCCAGACACGGATCGGATCCATGATGCGGATGTGGTGGTCTGTGAATCAACGTATGGGCATCGGGAGCATGAGGGGCGTCCAGAACGCTCGCAAAAGCTCAAAGCCGCGATTGAGGAGACAATCAAAAATAAATCTGTTTTGATGATCCCTGCGTTTTCTATTGAACGTACTCAGGAGTTGCTGTACGAGATTGACCTGCTTTTGAAGGATGAACTGAAAACAAGTATTTCTATTTTTCTCGATAGTCCTATGGCTATTAAGGCCACACAGCTGTATCGAGAGAATCAGAACTATCTCAGATTTGAAGCTCCCATGTTGGAAGAGAAAGATCGAGATTTTTTCAGCTTTCCAAATCTTCGGGAAACACTTTCAGTGGAAGACTCAAAACAGATCAACTATGAGAAGCCCCCTAAGATTATTATTGCTGGATCAGGCATGATGTCTGGTGGCCGTATCATGCACCACCTCATTCGATACCTCCCTGACCCTAAAAACCAAGTGCTCATCATCGGCTACCAAGCACGCGGAACGCTTGGGCGTGAAATTTACGAGGGTTCCAAGAAGGTGCATATCTTTCGAGAGGAAGTCGATGTGAATGCAAAGATTACGGCGATCGGTGCATTTTCTGCGCATGGGGACATGCACAAGCTGACGCGTTGGCTCCAACCAGAGGATGGTCAAACACCAAAGCAAATCTTCCTTGTGCACGGCGATCCAGAATCAAAAGAAGTCTTCGCAACACATCTCAGGCATCAGTTCAAAACAGAAGTTGTCATTCCAGGATTCGAGGAAGCATTTACACTCTAGAGACCTCTGCAAAAGTCCATTCCGATGCCATGCGTGATATAGGCGAGCGAGCCGTAGCTAAAAAAATTTTGGAATAGCAGAGCTATTTCGAAATTTTTTTAGCAAGGCGCAGCCGGCTGTATCATGCAGGGCGCGGAAAAGGACTTTTGCAGAGGTCTCTCTAACCAAAAACTCCCATATGGGAGTTTTTGGTTTATGGGGTTGCTGTTTGGGGACAGTCCCGTTTGACAAAGTGTCTCGAGCAACTTACGTTGAGTTTCCCACCCAGTCATGAAAAGGAGTCGGTATGTTCAGAAGGATCATGGATTGGGATGAGATTCTGTACTGCGAGGTCCCCATTATTGGGCGTGATCTGAGTGCTCTGGTCTGCCTTGGGCGCATCAAGATGCTGCGCGGACCCTTGGCTCGGCTGGAGCGTGTGGGGGACATCCTCAAGTTCTGGCCTGAGTGGGCGGGGGTGCAGCTCATCGATCAACAGCCTGAGATCGTCGAGTTCGATCCACCCAAGTACCCGCCACCCGAGGCACACCTGACCGCATCCAAGCCGCATCGTCAGAAGGACGGATCAATCGTGATCGCCGGAGAGGGGATTGAGCTCTACAAGATTCACCCTCCAGGGAAGAACATCACGCCAAGCGAACTGTTTGGCGTCCATGCGAATGCATAACG
The DNA here is from genome assembly GCA_002791295.1 of Candidatus Uhrbacteria bacterium CG_4_9_14_3_um_filter_50_9. GTDB lineage: Bacteria > Patescibacteriota > Patescibacteriia > UBA9934 > GWF2-40-263 > UM-FILTER-50-9. Next base: position 10,606 of record PFWU01000046.1, on the reverse strand, counting down.
AAGACCACTCACGGTGGTCTTTTCTGATCGTTGCCTGTTGATTGACAAGGATGGGTTAATTTACTAGGTTCTAGGTGATCGCTCACGGTAGTCGTGGCGTGTCGTCCATCTGCGGTCCAGCCCCGTCTGGAACAGCCCAGTGGAGAAGAGCATGGAAGGCGATGTCTTTATCACTCTCGGTCGAGAGGGTGACGATCTCCCCGAAAACCTCATCGAGCTCGAGTTCGAAGAATGGTAGGAGGCTGTTCAAAAGAGCAAGTTCTTTTCCGGGATTTCGGGAGCCAACAACACCCATCACGGCAATCGGATCATGCGAAAGGGTGGTCTGTTGCTTGCTCGTGTCGGGTTCTACCTCGATCCATTCAACAACACCATGAACTACCAGTCATGGGACGAGATGCTCGATGTGCGTCGGGTGGAAATGCGGGTTCGTGTCACAGTCCCGCGCTATCTCGACGAAGATGGAAATCCCATCGACACCGACAGGAAGCTCAAGTGTGGACGCTGGTTCGACGAGGGTCTCCGTGTCGGCTCCCGCACGATCAACGATCCTTCGAAGTTCGATCCACATCGTATGGAGATTCACATCGTCGCCCCGTCCATCACAGCGGCGCGTGATGCCTTCATCGACACGATCACAGGCAAGAGGCCACCGACGGAAGTCTGGCTGGCCTGATCGTCTACGCAACCACTTCATAACACGAAGTGGTTTTCTGTTTTTATAAATAGAAAGACCAGGCTTTTGTGTGTTCGTATTACTCTTCGTCTTTGTCAATTGGTCGATCCTGAGGTAGGATTGGCTCGATTTATGACGCCACAGAATCAGATTCGAAATTTCTGCATCATCGCTCATATTGACCACGGAAAGTCGACCCTCTCGGATCGACTTCTTCAAATCACCGGAACGGTTGAGGCACGAAACATGAAAGAGCAGATCTTGGATTCGATGGACCTCGAACGCGAGAAAGGGATTACGATTAAACTTGCTCCTGCGCGCATGGGGTACAAAGGGTACACACTGAATCTCATTGATACACCTGGGCACGTTGATTTTACGTATGAGGTGAGTCGTTCGCTCGCAGCGGTCGAAGGGGCTATCTTGCTTGTTGATGCGAGTCAGGGTGTTCAAGCGCAAACGATCGGAAATTTGTACTTGGCGCTTGAGGAAGATTTGGAGATTATTCCCGTGCTGAACAAAATTGATTTGCCTGCGGCAGATGTGCCAGCGCGCACGGCGGAGCTTGTGCAGTTGATTGGCTGTAAGCCAGAAGAGATTTTGTCCGTGAGTGGAAAAACTGGAGAGGGGGTGCCTGAACTTCTTGACGCCATCATCGAACGCATTCCAGCTCCAACAGGAAAAGAAGATGTTCCACCACGCGCCCTCATTTTTGATTCGTTTTACGATGATTACCGAGGGGTCATGGCGTATGTGCGTGTGACAGACGGGAAGTTGCAAAAAGGAAAGAAGATGAAAATGCTTGCTACACGCGCAGATGCGCAGGCACTCGAGGTTGGTGCGGTGACGCCAAACGGGCTTGTGGCTGCGGACACGCTCGACACAGGGCAGATTGGATACATCGTGACCGGTTTGAAGGAGATCGATGGGTGTCGTGTGGGAGATACCATTTCAACGTATCCCATTGATGACACGCTGACCAAACCATTACCTGGGTATACAGAGGTCAAGCCCATGGTGTTTGCTGGGATGTTTCCTCAAGAAGGAGATGATTTTCATCGATTACGTGAAGCGATTGAGCGGTTGAAGTTGAATGACGCCGCTTTAGTGTACGAATCAGAACATTCTCCAGCACTTGGGTATGGATTTCGTTGTGGACTCTTAGGAATGTTGCATCTTGAGATTTTGAAGGAACGTCTTGAGCGAGAATTTGATATTGAACTTGTGGTGACGGTTCCGTCTGTGGCGTATGAAGTGCATTTGCGCAGTGGAGAGCATTATCGCATTAAAAGCCCACTTGAACTCCCAGACCCCTCACACATTGATCACATCAAGGAGCCTTGGGTGAAGATAGATATTGTCGCACCTTCGGAGTACGTCGGTGTCATTATGCAGTTGGTTCAGGAGCGTCGAGGTTTGTATCAAAATACTGAATACCTTTCAGGTGAGCGGGCGATTTTGCATTACCACATTCCGCTCTCCATGATCATTGTCGATTTTTACGATAAGTTGAAAAGTATTACTGCAGGGTATGGATCTTTAAACTATGAGCTTATCGATTATCGTGAGGCCGACGTGGCACGCATGGATATTTTTGTGGCTGAAGATGCTGTGGATGCGTTTTCAACGCTTGTGTATCGAGATGAGGCTGAGAAGGCAGGACGACGGGTTGTGAAGGCGCTTAAGGAGACCATTCCTCGACAAAACTTTGTGATTAAACTTCAGGCAGCTATTGGTGGTAAGATTGTGGCAGGAGATCGTATTTCGGCCATGCGCAAGGACGTGACAGCGAAGCTCTATGGAGGGGACGTTACGCGAAAACGAAAGTTGCTTGATAAACAAAAGAAAGGAAAAGCAAAAATGGCTGCACTCGGGAAAGGGCGTGTGAGTATTCCAACAGATGCGTATCTTAAAGTCTTAAAACGTGACTCCTAGGTTACCCTCGGAAGACTTTCGGCAAACGAACTTGTGAGATCGGCTGTTCAAATACTGAGCCGACTCAAAGTTGTTTGCCTCAGTCTTCCTCATTACGCTTATGAATAAAAAGACTGTTCGAATTTTCTGGGCTGTCGCTGGAGGGATGATTATTCTCTCGATGGTGATGTTCAGCTTTTTTATCGGATTTAGTTTGTAGCATGAAAAAACGCTGGACCGTTGCTGAATCTGTTTCTGAAGAATTTAAAATGCAATTTCCGGAACTTGATCCGGTGGTTTTGCAATTGCTCTTTAATCGTGGGGTGAAAACGCAAGAGGCAATTGACGTGTTCTTGGGTCCAGATTGGAGTCGAGATACGTATGGGCCTGAGTTGTTTTCTCAGATGCGCGTGGCTGTTGCGCGGGTCTTTGATGGGCTTGCGCGAGGGGAAGTGGTGACGGTTCACGGGGATTACGATGCCGATGGGGTGTGTGGTTCAACTGTTTTGATTACCACGCTTAGGGATTTGTGTCGTGCGTTTGGGTATGATGAATCGTTGGTGACCTGGCATATTCCTCATCGTGAAAAAGAAGGCTACGGTGTTGCGCCGGAGACGATCGAGAAACTTCATCAGGAAAAAAATACAAAACTGTTGATTACGGTGGATTGTGGAATCAGCAACAAGCCAGCCATTGATCGTGGGAAGGAGCTTGGGATCGACACGATTGTTTGTGATCATCATGCCATGCCAAAAGAGTTGCCCGAGGGCGCGATCCTGATTCACCCTCAGGTTCCCGGGGAGACGTATCCGAATAAAGTTCTTTGTGGTACAGGCGTTGCCTTCAAGCTTTCGTCTGGATTGATTCAAGAATCACGCATACGTGGGGCCGCGTTTCTAGATGGGCATGAAAAATGGCTCCTCGACTTGGTGGCGATTGCAACGGTGACAGATGTGATGCCCCTGACGGGGGAGAATCGTGTGCTTGAGAAGTATGGTCTTCTTGTGTTGAACAAAACACGAAGAGTAGGACTTATTAAATTAATTGAGATTTCAGGAGGAGCGCTGGGAGCCCTTGATACGTTTTCTATTGGGTTCCAGATTGGTCCGCGCATCAATGCCGCCGGACGTATGAATCATGCGGTGGATGCGCTGGAGCTCTTGATTGAAGAAGATGAGCTTCGGGCGACGGAGCTCGCCATGAGGTTGAACGAAACAAACAATGAACGACGAAAGGCATCAGATCAGATGTACCGGGAGGCTGTGGAGCTTGTTGGGGAGTTAGGCGATCGAAAAATGATTATCGCTGCTCAAGAGGGGTGGTCAGCTGGATTGGTGGGTCTTGTAGCGGGAAAACTTTTATCGGATTACGGAGTTCCGGTATTTGTTGTGGGACAGGATGGGGAGAAGTTTGTGGGGTCAGGAAGGAGTGTTGATGGATTTGATGTGACTCAAGCCCTTCATGCTGCTTCTGAACATCTGGATAAATTTGGAGGGCACCCTCAAGCATGTGGTTTTTCAACAACAGGTGTTGAACGATTTGAGATGGCGGTGAAGCTGATGGAGGCATACGCACAAGAATTTGTGAATCCGGAAATGCTGACACCAGAAATTCGTATTGATGTGACGGTGACTCTTGAGGAAGTCGCTTGGGATCTGTTGGATCAGCTTGATCGGTTTAGACCCTTTGGTCAGGCGAATCCAAAGCCTGTGTTTCTCTCTCTGGGACTGAAGGTTATTTCCTTTTCATCTGTAGGGAAGGATGGAGCGCACTTGAAACTGCGCCTGCAGTCGCCCGGTGGTACAATACGAAACGCCATCGCTTTTCGATTCGGGCATCTCATCGAAGCATTGACGCTTGGTGGTCAGGTGGATGTGGTGCATGAGGTGGACGTGAATGAGTGGAATGGAAATCGAGAGCTGCAATTAAGAGTCATTGATATCAAGCATAAAGACTTATGAAGGTTCGTCTCTACACAGATGGAGGATCACGCGGAAACCCAGGCCCGGCTGCTTCAGGAGCCGTTGTGAAGGCGCTGGATCACGGAGTTGAAGGTGAAGTGTTGGGAGAGGTTATGAAGTATCTCGGGGTCACCACGAACAATCAGGCTGAGTACACGGCGATTATTATTGGACTTGAGAAAGCGCTTGAGCTTGGCGCAACAGAGGTTGATGTTCGGATGGATTCGGAACTCGCAACCAAGCAACTGAATGGAGAATATAAAGTCAAAGATCAAGGGCTTGCGAAACTTTTTTTGCAGGTAAAGAATTTGTTGCATGACTTTGATCAAGTGACCTTTCGTCATGTCTATCGTGAACAGAATACAGAGGCGGATGCGCTCGTGAATAGCTGTTTGGACAATGAGGGGTGCTAAGTTATAATACGTTCATCTATGTCACTGTTTGGAGGGAAACATTCAAAAGGCTTTCTTGGAGTGGATATTGGTGCAAGTAGCATCAAAGTTGTTGAGCTTGCGTCTGAAAAAGGACGACCTAAGCTCATGACTTATGGCTATGCCGAGCTCCCACAGGATCAAACCGGTGTTTCTTTTTTTGATCAACCAAAAGAAGCAGGACGACTGCTTGCGGATGTGTTGAAGTCTGCAGGAGTCAAATCTAGCCAAGCCATGGCCGCTCTGCCAACAACGAATGTGTTTTCAACCATCCTTTCAATTCCAATTGTAAAGGACACAAAGCAACGTGATGCCGTGATTGATACAGAGCTCACCAAACTCACACCGCTTCCGCTTTCAGAAATGATTACCCAACGTGTGTTTCTGGATGAAGACAAGAACACAAAGAAGGAAGAGGACAAAAAGAAAAAAGAAGCAGAATCGAGAGAAGAGAAGAAGCAGCTGACGGCAGAGGAAAAGGAACATGCAAAACATTTTCGAGTCTTGGTGACTGGATCAGCAAAAACATTCGTGCAAAAGTACATTGAGCTTTTTAAGGCGGCTGGGGTGGAACTACAAGCAATTGATACAGAGGCATTTGCCCTCATTCGTTCATTGATCGGGAAGGATCGGAGCGCCATCATGATTCTGGATATCGGTTCAAAGCGATCGAATATTACGATTGTCGAGAAGGGGATCCCTTTTGTGAATCGAAGTGTGAATTTGGGTGGAGATGTTGTCACGGGGCGTCTTGTGGACACGATGCAGCTTCCTCAGGAGGAGGCAGAGCGTGTGAAGCGTGACTTGGGAAATATGGGACAGGCGAAGTCTGAACTTCCTGGAGGCCTTCCAAAACTTTTGGAGCCGGTCATGCAGCCGCTTGTCAACGAGATTCGTTATGCGATCCAGCTCTACGCAAGCATGGAACTCACAGAAATTAAAAAGGTTGATAAGATCATTCTGACAGGTGGTTCCTCTCATCTTCCACGTGTTCCTGAATATCTGGCAGAGGTGCTTAATATGAATGTGTATCGGGGAGATCCATGGGCACGTGTGACGTATCCCAAAGACCTTGAAACCGTTTTGGAAGAGATTGGACCACGTATGAGCGTGGCCGTTGGTCTTGCAATGAGGGATTTAGATTAGAGGTATGGCAAAACAATCACTTTTGATTCTTGATGAGGATGCGTATTATGCGGGGATTTTTGCGAGCCGATTTGAGGCAGCTGGATGGAAGGTGAGTGTGGTTGAGAGCGTGGAGGCTGCACGGGGAATTCTAAAAAAGCAGATTCCTGATGCCATGATCATTGATACGGAACCGTTTGAAGAAGGGCTCACATTTATTCATGAGCTCCGCCGTGGGGAACAGACTTCAGAGATGGTAATTACGGTACTGACTTCCGTTGGAGATCGACAGCATATTCTCGCGGCACAGGATGCCGGCATTGATGGATACTTCTTTAAAGGTCACTTCTTTCCTTCGGAGGCAATTCAAAAATTAAAGCGTCTTGTGAGCGAACGAGGCTGAGTGTTACACTATAACGTAGTATGAAAACAGAAAAAGGCTTTACCTTAGTTGAATTATTGGTGGTCATTGCTGTGGTGGCATTGATCGGTGTGTTTGCGGCCGTTGCAGTGAACTCCGCTCGCTCCAAACAACGTGATGCAACACGGCTCGCAAATGTTCGACAGGTCCAGTCAGCCCTTGAAGATTTTTTTAATGAAACCAATACCTATCCAGACGGTGAACTGCTTCCTCTTGGGGATAGTGCCTCGAGTGCATGTCTTGGATTGTCCGGATTTGACGGTGATTGCTCAGGTCACGAAGCGGTTATTATGCGGATTGTGCCAGGCACCTATGAAGATGGTCTTGAGGGGATTGTCACCTGTGGGGACCCAGCAAGACGCGCCTTCTGTTACACTGTTTTAAGTGAAGGAGAGTCTTACGTCATTCATTTTGAACTTGAAAACGGACTCACTTCTGTAGGTCTCCAAGCAGGCGTCAACTGCGCCACCCCTGACGGCATGGAAGCTGGCATTTGCGCAGAATAGTATGAGAGACATGCTGCGACGTGCGGGTGAGTTATTTCGGTCAGATCGTGAAGAAAAGGAAATCGCTCCACTCCGACGCAGGTTGGAAGAGCTGAATGAGCAAATGGAAGCGGGAGATTTTAGTATGGAGAATGAATACGAGGAAATCATGGGAAAGGTATTTGATCTTGAAAGAGCAGGCGGGAACCTTGGATCGCATAACGTTTCTCCTGAGTGGACACAGTTGATGCAAGCGTTGGGTGAATATCCTGACAAATTAAAGGATCCCAATCAGTCACGTCCTCCAGTGAACCTGCGTCTGATTATTGATGCGATGAAGCGCGTCGAGCGGGCTGACGAGGAGTACGAGACCGAGGGAGAATCGAAAGCAGCAAAATAACCCGGCTCCGCCGGGTTTTTGGTATAATACGGTCCTATGAGTTTAATGATTCTCCTTATCTTTGTTCTGGGCCTCGTGATAGGTAGTTTTCTTAATGTGGCGATTTTTCGCGTCCACGATGGTTTGTCTGTTGTGCGTGGAAGGTCAAAATGCACGAGCTGTGAAGTGCCTCTTGGGCCACAGGATTTAATCCCTGTTGTGAGCTACCTAGCCCTGAGAGGTCGTTGTCGTCGTTGTAAGTCTGTGATCTCGTGGCAGTATCCACTTGTGGAACTAGGGACCGCACTCTTATTTGTCGCCGCCTATGTTCTTGCTCCAAGCACAGAACTTTTTGTGCGCAATGCAATTTTTATTGCCTACCTGATCATTATCTTTGTCTATGATCTCAAGCACATGTTGATCATCGATAAGTTTACGGTCCCTGCGATGATCATTGCGATCCTCTTGAATCTTTGGCTCGGTGTCATTCCGGCTTGGTCTATTTTATTTGGGGGCGTTGTGCTTGCGGCGTTTTTTCATCTGCAATACAAGATCTCCCGTGGAGCTTGGGTTGGTGGAGGGGATATACGCATGGGGGCACTGATGGGGTTTATGCTGGGTCTTGAGCATGGGCTCGTTGCGCTCTTTATCGCTTACCTGATTGGAGCCATCTTCGGCGCAGGACTGATGATCACTGGAAAGGCAGATCGCAAGACCCCGATCCCGTTTGGAGTATTTCTTGCGCTTGCAACAGTGATCGTGATGTTTTATGGACAGGAGATTATCGGTTGGTACTTAGGATTTTTCAATTAGAAAAGAGCCTCGTCTAGGCTCTTGTGATGAAGTCTCTCAGGACCTGTACGAACCGGTTGGTTGGCGTGTAGGTATTGCCCTGCATGCGGAGTGCACCGTCAGCGACGAGCCAGTCGAGCACCCGGTGCTCGATCTCATCCGGTTCGTAGAGGCACAACTGACAGTAGTCCTGCCAGGTGAAGCTGATCCAGTTGCCAGCCCTTTGGCAGATACGAATGATGGAATGAGCCACAGTCTCCATCTTGAAGCAGCTCCAGTCGGTGCTGCCGATCCCGTATGAGGGGATCTTGAAGGACCATGGCGAAACATCATCGAGAGCGATCGAGCTCACAGGTACTCCTTCGGTTGGGTTCGCATGTTAGACTATCTGATACGACCTAGAGCGTCAATTTTATGACCAAGACTGAGGCGAAAAAACGCATTGAACAATTGAAAGAAGTAATTGCCGAGCATCGGTATCACTATCACGTGCTCGATCAGGCGACGATGTCCGATGCGGCGCTTGATTCGCTTAAACACGAATTGTACAAGTTGGAACAGGACTATCCTGAGTTCATCACTCCAGATTCTCCGACCCAGCGCGTTGGAGGGGAACCACTTCCAGCGTTTGAAAAGGTCACCCATGAGCGCCCCATGCTTTCGATGGAGGATGTGTTTAGCCAGGAAGAGTTTGAAGCCTGGCAGGCACGGCTTGAGAAAGTTGGTGGTCGCAAGGTGGCGGCGCTCTTCTGTATGCCCAAGCTTGACGGGCTTGCGGTTTCACTTGTGTATGAAGATGGTCTGCTTGTGACAGCCGCGACACGAGGGAATGGTCGTGTGGGAGAGAATGTGACTCAGAATGTAAAGACGATCGATTCTGTCCCGCTGAGACTGCGAACCCCAAAGGGGCGACCGCTACCGAAACGAGTTGAAGTGCGTGGAGAGATTTATTTTCCTGTGAAGGCCTTTGAGGCACTGAATGACCAGCTGAGAAAGGAGGGGAAGCCTGCGTTTGCAAACCCACGCAACACGGCAGCGGGTTCTATTCGTCAGCTGGATTCAAAAATTACAGCCTCTCGCAAACTTGCGTTCGTGGCCTGGGATCTTGATGCGGATTTTGGACAAACAACCATGGAAGACGAATGGAAACTCCTGAAGGAGCTTGGATTTGTGCCCGTGCCAGAATCTGTGTTGTACGATCGTGTGATTGATATAGAGAAGCATTGGCAAGCGCTGCAGAAGAAACGAGAGACACTTGGGTACTGGGTGGACGGCATGGTCGTGCGCGTGAATGACAATCAGCTTTATGATGAGTTGGGTGTTGTCGGGAAGACGCCACGAGGTCTTGTGGCGTGGAAGTTTCCTGCTGAGGAGGCAACAACCATTGTGAAGGAGATCAAGTGGACAGTGGGGCGTACAGGGGCCCTCACGCCGGTTGCTGTGGTGGAACCAACCTGGATTGGTGGTACGACGGTGCAGCATGCTTCGCTCCACAATCTGGACGAAATAGATCGTTTGGACGTACGTGTGGGAGATACCGTCGTGCTGTTTAAGGCAGGGGACATTATTCCAAAGATCAAAGAGGTAGTCGGTGGACTCAGGCCAAAGGGAGCCAAGAAAACTGTCCCTCCAACGACGTGTCCTGTTTGCGGTTCCGCTGCAGAGCGTAGGGAAGGTGAAGTGGCTTTGTATTGCAAGAACCCAAGATGCTTTGTTCAGGATCGTGAGAACATTTTGCATGCGGCACGTGCGTTTGAGATTGATGGACTTGGCCCGCAGACCATTGCATCGATGCTTGAACAGGGAATCGTTGCAACCCCCGCTGATTTGTTCACCGTGGAAGCGGGTGAGCTTGAGGGGCTTGAGGGGTTCGCAGAACTTTCAGCTAAAAAACTCGTAGAGGAGATTCGGGCACATAGGGAGATTTCATTCCCCCGTTTTATTCTTGCGCTTGGAATTCGTAATGTGGGTGAGCAAACCGCGATCGATCTTGCAAAACATTTTGAGACTCTGCCAAGCTTGATGCAGGCTCCTCTTGAGACATTAAAAACCGTAGATGGGATTGGGGACATTGTGGCAGAGAGTGTGGTTGCGTTTTTTAAAGAAGACCATCATCAAAAACTCATTGAAGCGTATGCAGACAACGGCGTGATTGTACGGAGTCAGAAAAAGACGCATCACCCAGAGCCACTCGCTGGAAAGACGGTTGTGGTTACTGGAACCCTCGAGACGCTTAGCCGTGATGAGGCGAAGGAACTGATTCGAGCGGCTGGAGGAAAGGCTTCTGGTTCGGTTAGTGCGAAGACGGACTACGTCCTCGCCGGGGAGAATCCTGGATCAAAAATCGAAAAAGCTAAGGAATTAGGAGTGCATGTCTTGTCGGAGGCGCAGTTTCTCGCTATGCTCTCAGGGTGATACATAC
>PFWU01000027.1 GCA_002791295.1 Candidatus Uhrbacteria bacterium CG_4_9_14_3_um_filter_50_9 | reverse complement strand
GATTTCGCTTGAAAGAATATCCTGTGTGATTCGACGCAGTGACGAGCGTCCGGAAAATGATTGTAACAACGTGGGTCGATTGATTGATCGGTATTGCAACGACAGCTCACCAAGATGTGTGCTGATGTTTTGTGCCACATCGCTGTACCCCTCAGCCTGCTTTCGCAAAAGCGTTTCTACTGTTTCTGGCGGGCTCGCCCATACGTGCTTTTTCCCATCAATCAGATCCTCCTTCATGAGATCTTTTTCAATGAGTTGGGTGGAAGCCAAATAAGCCGAAGAGCGATCCATGCCTAGGTGCTTTGCTAGCGCACCAACGGTCGTTCTGCCAAGCTGAAAACTTTGTAGATACATCCGAATGGCATTATCCGAAAGACTGAGTTTTTTTAACGCCTGTTCAAGGTAATCCATAGATTAAAACTAGACAGTAGTGATTGAGTACTCTTTTAATTGAATAAACACGTCATTTTCTGTAGAAGACCATTCTACAACAAAAAGCCACCTTTTTGCCATCATTCCAGATACCTCATAGGCTAGCCACACGCTCAATCTTGAGCATGGAGGAATCATGGATCTAAAGCTCCTTCAACAAGAAGCACCAAACCCTCTCTATGCATCGGTGCAGGAGTACCCATACCCGCTGACCTACCCCCTTCGGGATTCCACAGAGCTTCGTCTCGCGGTTCCAGCTCTAGCAACGGGTATTCCTGAGGAAGAGCTATTCCTTCAAGGGCCATTCCTCTGCTGTCAGAGTCCGAGCACTCACATTGGACCCTTCCGGCACGCCGTCGACTTCCTGGTTCCTGATGGAACCGTCGTTCATGCGGCCGATGAAGGGCGTGTGGAGGTCATCAAGACGGATTCCGAGCGTTGGGGACCCACGCATGAGTTCGCTAATGACCTGAACTACATCACGATCGCTCATACGATGTGGCGAACGCATCATCACTTCGGTCCACCGGAGTATCACCACTGGACACAGTACTGCCATCTGGCACGAGAGTCTGAACACGAGTTCGGAATCAAGATTGGAGATCGTGTGAGGGCTGGTCAACCACTGGCTCGTACAGGCAAGACAGGCTGGACCGACCGTGACCACCTGCACTTCCTCGCGTTCATGAGCGATGGAGGACGTGGGAAGTTCGGGGTTATCAGTCTGATCCCTCGATTCAAGTGAAACACACCCTCAAAGGAGAAAACATGCTGGATCGTCTCAATGCATGGCTAAAGAGTACAATCCCCAAGATCAAGGACCTCGGCGAAAATTTGTGGGATCTGGTCTGGGTACTTTGGTGGCCCTGCCTCATCAGTATATGGATCTTCTGCGTCATCAGTGTCGTGATCTACTGGATCATCGTCATCGCCTTCTGGATCCTCTGCTCTGTGGCGATGCTGGCCTGACTCACGAACCCCACTCGTGAGCGAAACACCCCGCTGGTGTACTCGCTCGCTGGTGGGGTTGTTTCATTTAGAAAAAACAGGTCTTATGACCTGTTAAATGGAAACGCTGGGATATACATCTGGTTGATGGAAATCTGGTTTCTCTCCGGGGAGTGGGGCGAGGGAAAGAAACTGTCCTGCCATGATGGCAAAGGCGTTCATGGCTCTTAGATTTTCTGGGATCAAATTCAATGGAAGAGTGATTTCACTTGACCATGTTTTGTCAGAATCTTTTGCGTAGCGAACAATGGGCTTGAGTGAAGCGTATTCACGGCTCCTGTGACGGATGCGGTCAAATCCAAGGAGGAGCCAGTGTCCGCCAGCGCCAAGCTCGAGTTCAAGGTATTGATGTCCTGGCCCCACGAAAAAAACTTCGATCACATCAAAATTCCACAACCCATCAACACGCTCACCAATCGGTGCTTCTGGTATACGCTGCTCATGGAGCATGGGTCCACGCACTTGAACATGAATTCCTTTAATAGACTGGGAAAGATTCACCTCAGCCCAAAGACGATCATCTGGACACACATCTCCACTCCAAAGGTGATCAACCTTGAGACTGAGCACCTTAGGGTGTTGGGGGATGAAATAATGCATAGGAATACATTTAGAGAGGTCTCTTTAGTCTAGAGAAAACAAAAAAGTGGGGCAAGGACCCCACTTTTGTCTCAAGACTATTCTGCTTGCGCAAGTTCGGTAAACTGACCTCCCACCACTTGTACGAGTGTCAAAGGAAGTGTGGCAGTTCGATTTTCATCAAAGGATAGTGGACCCACTGCTCCTGACCAGTCAGACTGTTCACTGAGGCGCTGGGCAACAGCTTCGGATCCTTGATCCTCTCCCAGAAGAGCTTCAGCAATAAGGAAAACACTGTCGTAAGCGATGGCCGTGGAAGTAAAGTCCGTCGGTCCTGTTCCGTACATCTCTTGGTATGCATTGTACATGCGGACAAATTCGTCGTTTTGAGCAGCAACCATGACTGGGAAGATCATTTCCTCGTAAAGGGAAGCATTCTCAGACATAGCTACTGGGTCCACAAACACTTCTGTTCCGTAAAAGGCAACGTTTAATCCGGACTCCTTCAATTGGCTCAATAAGAGCACACTTGTTTCCTGTGTCTCAGCGACAACGAAGACGGTATCTGGGTTTGCGGCTTTGACACGCGAAATCGTATTAGTGAAATCCACTTGGTCTGTCTCGTATGGTTCGGCGTATTCATACCATGCGTTGTAAGCCTCTAGAAAGGCCGCCTGCACCTCCTGGCCCATCTGTGTGTTCTCAAACACGACTGTGGCACGTACAGAGCCATCAGCGGTTGCGTGAGCAATAATAAGGTCGACGAGGTTTTCCTGTGAAGGAACAATATGGAACGCCGAATTGTTTGTTTGTGTTTCTCCCATCAAAAGAAACGGTGAGAGAAGAAGTACACCTTGCTCCTGTGCCACCTGAGCGACAAGTGCATCGCTTGAGTCACAAACACCTCCAAGAAGAACCTTAACTTGAGATTCAGCTAGAAACGTTTCAAGTTCTGACTGAAGATTTTCTCCCTCACAATCTCCCGTCAAATGTGTAAGTTCAAGAGTTTTTCCCTCTATTCCTCCTTCTGCATTAATTTGAGAGGCAGCAATGTCATAGGCCCTCTGCAATTCATCTGAAGAAGCTGGAGTAAGCACGCCAATAGTGACGACTTGAGGAGGTCCACCAACCACGGAAAAATAAATGATTCCAAGAATGATGAGGATAATTCCAATAGCCCAGAGGAGACCATTGTTTGTTTGTTCTGCCATAGATCAAGGTTGGTTACGAATAAAAGACCATGAAGTCGGACTTAGAGTGTTTATTGTTTAATTGGCATAACCACATAACGATAGGCATCCGTCTCGTCCTTTGGGGTCAGCAGGCATGGGTTTGAAGCATCAATCATCTCAAAGATCACCTGATCTGAACGAATTGCCTGAAGTCCATCTAAAAGATAACGATAATTAACAGTAACACTATTGGCCTGTCCTGAAACATCTGCTGATGCTGCTGTTGTGTTTGCCCCTCGAGTGGCATCTGTTGCACTAACCTCAATGAGATTTTGCTCAGGCTTAATGGAAAGGGCGACGTCAAATAGTCCTGTTTTTGAAAAAAGACTTGCTGTTTTTACAGCCTTAATGAAGTCATTCCGATCAATAAGAACCTTGGTTTGAAATTGAGTAGGAATAATCTGTTGGTAGTCTGGATACTCCTCCTCAATCGTCCGTGAGATAAGTTCCACAGGCCCATAACTAAACACAACCTGACTATTTGTGAGGGTCATGGTGAGTGTTGAAGGAAGATCTACTTCATCTTTAAAGACAGAAAGAATTCGATTAACTTCTGAAAGAGTCTTTGCAGGGATAACCACCTTAAATTCTTCCACAACTCCACTTACAACAGGAATGACTTTTTCTGAAAGTCGATAAGAGTCCGTTGAAGCAAGAGTTAATCTTCCCTCTCCTTCATGAAGAAAGAAACGAAAAGCAACTCCTGTAAGTTCTGGCCTAGATTCGTTTGCAGCCACAGAGAATAAAACCTGAGAAAGGGATTGTTTAAATTCTTCAACAGGAATCTGATACATCTTTTCTCCATCAACCTTTGGAACAAGAGGAAATTCACTTGCAACTAGTCCATTGATTCGTGTGTTATGTGAACCACATTCAACTTCTACTGAAGTATCGGAAGCATTGATATGGATTGTTTCATTTGGGAGAAGGGAAACGTAATCAAAAAAGAGTTTAGAAGGGATTGTATACTCACCCGGTTCCTCTACTTTTCCTCTAACTGTACAGTTTACAGCTATCTCCAAGTTTGTTGTTGTAAACCGAATCGCTCCTCCCTCTGCCTTCACCAAAACATTTTGTAGGATAGGAAGATTCACATTCTTGGTCATCAAGTGAGATGTGATACTCAGTCCTTGGTGAAGGTTATCCTTTGTGCAAGACAACTTCATAAGAAGATTTTATATATAAGAACTAGTAGTAATAGTAAGGGGTGTGGATGGCGTGGATAGGTCGTTTTTTCCTCTCTGTTAAGAAGAAAAAGATCTTGTGGATTTGTGTATGGATGACGGGATAGTCCTGGGGGTGAACTTTGGATGACGGGAAGAACTTGTGGGGCTATTTTGTATCACCTCTTTATCCCCTCACTCACACACAGACTTATCATCTGGGTTATCCAGACCTCTCACACAAGGACAGGTTGTGGACTACAGGGCGTACAACTTTTGTTTGATGAGTTCTAGATCATGTTGGAGTTTCTCATCCTCTACAAGACAGTTACTTATTTTGTCGTAGGCATGCATGGCGGTCGTATGGTCTCGTCCACCAAGCTCTGTTCCAATGGATGGATAGCTTGATTTCATTTCTTCTCGCATAAGATACATCACGATTTGGCGTGGAAAGGCGAGTCTTTTTTGCCTACTTTTACCTAAAAGATCCTCAATCTGTACGTCGAAGTAGATTGCAACCGTGTGAATCAGTTGTTTTGGAGTCACGCTTTTCCGTGTAGATGTGGGTTGAAATGAGGCCAAAATTGGTTTCACACTGTCGAGGGTTGGGCGAATGTCCTTAAATTGATGGAAGGCGATCACTTTGTTGAGAGCTCCTTCAAGTTCACGAACATTGGTTTGGACGGCGTTAGCCACATGGTGAAGAATCTCACGCTCAAGCTGGTAGGCCTTTTCACGACACTTTGTTTCTAAAATAGCGACGCGTGTTTCAAAATCAGGAGAGCCTACATCTGCGAGCATCCCACACTCAAATCGAGAAACAAGCCTGTCTTCAAGTGCAGGAATAGCTTTTGGAGGTCTGTCAGAAGAGATGACGATCTGTTTATTGTTTTGATAGAGCTGGTTGAACGTATGAAAGAACTCTTCCTGCGTCCCCTCTTTCCCAGTGATGAACTGGATGTCGTCGACAAGGAGGACATCTACGGTGCGATAGCGATTTTTGAATTCAGCGATACGGCCTGAGCGCAGGGCGCTGATAAAATCGTTTGTGAATCGTTCACAGGTAACGTAGAGGATCTTTGTGCTTGGATTTTTGCGGATTAATTCGTTTCCTACAGCTTGAAGCAAGTGCGTTTTTCCAAGTCCGACTCCTCCGTAGATAAAGAGAGGGTTATAAACGCCGCCGGGTTGTTGGGAAACGGCTTGAGCGGCAGCATGAGCGAGCTCGTTTTGTTTTCCCACAATAAATGTGTGGAACGCATACTTCCCATTAAGTGAAAACTCACCCGTCCTCACCTCAACCACAGGTGTTGGTGTTGTTGGTTGTTGAAGAGAGGATCTTGAGTCATTAGAAAAACCAACGGCAACTTCTTTTTCAAACAAAGGAACGATCTGTGGATTTGCTGGCCGCATTTCCACTCGATAACTCAAATGTTTGACAGAACCGTTGGTTAATTCCTGCAGCGATCGCAGGATATCTTTTGTGTATTTTTTTTCGAGCCATGCCTTTGTGAACATGTTTGGCACACCAACCACGACAGAAGTTTCATCAACTTCGGAAACGAAGGTATTTTTAAACCATGTCGTAAAGTTGGCCTTGCTTAGGGTGAGTTCAAGTTCACCTAAAACAGCTTGCCAAAGTTCATTGGTGTTCATAAGGCGAGAAATTTTCAAAAAGCCTCCTTAGGGTGGAGAAGACTGCCGCACATTGCCGGCACGTGGGTGGTAGTTTAGACTAACTATCCACATGTGGGCAAGTGACTGGTATCTGTGCATAGGGTTGATCAATTGTGGACACCATGTTAGTATCTTCGCGTTCAAAACCAAACAAATCTGATAAGCTAAAATCACTATGCCAAAGCGAACGTTTCAGCCGAAAAAGCGAAAGCGGGCAAAAACACATGGATTTCGTGCGCGCATGAAGACTGCTACTGGACGCCTTGTCTTGAAGCGTCGCCGCGCAAAGGGCCGAAAGAAATTGAGTGCCTAACAATCTATGTTTCCCCGAGAGCATCGGCTCCGACATGAAAAAGATATCAAAGCGCTCTTTGCAAATGGCAAGAGCGTGTTTGGTATCTATGTGGGTTTAAAGGTGCGTAAGAACAATCTCCCTTTATCACGCTTTGCTGTTGTTGTTGGGACAAAGGTGTCGAAACGAGCTGTTGTGCGCAATAGATTGAAGCGTCGAGTGCGTGCGATTGCTCATGAGCGACTTCGTTCAATTACTTCTGGTTATGATGTGCTTTTTCTTGTCCGGAAAGAAGCGCTAGAAGCAACGTTTGAAGAACTCGAAACAGAGCTTGTAAAAACACTCAAGAAGGCAAAGCTCCTCTGTGTATGAGACGCTTAAGTCACATCCCTCAATACTTGGCACTTAAGACGATTCGTTTTTACCAAATGACCCTTTCATTTGACCACGGACTTCTGAGTCTTTTTTATAAAGATGGATACTGTCAGTTTTATCCAACGTGTTCAGAGTACGGATATACATGTATCGAACGGCACGGTGTTATGAGAGGTAGTGTGTATACCCTGTGGAGAATCCTGCGATGCAACCCGTTTTCAAAAGGCGGAATTGACGAGCCACCAAAAAAAACAGCCCCTAGATAGGGCTGTTTTTGTTTGTAATTTTAAGCTGTTTGATCTTTGCGGTGCCACCTCTTATGAGTTCGATGGAGGTTTTGGGAATAGAGAGTTCTTTTGAGATGAGTTCGATCACAGCTTCATTCGCCTTTCCCTTCTCAGCGACCGCTCGTACCCACACTTTTGCTGTGTCTTTGTCGAGCCACTCTATTTTTTCCTGTCGTGATCCTGGTTTTACGTAGAGTGTCAAAATCATATGTTCAGCAGGAAGCGATTTGTTCTTGAGTGATCTTGATGATTTCATCGTGAATAAGACCGTTTGTTGCAACCATATCTCCGCTTTCGAGTGTCCACTCTTTTCCGCAGTAGTCTGTGACGCGGCCACCAGCTTCTCTGGTTAACAGTGCTCCAGCAACAACATCCCAAGGGTTATTTCCAGTTAAAATAACAGAATCCGCACGTCCAGAGGCAACACAGGAGAGCATGACAGCTGCCGTTCCTAGTCGGCGGAAGTACGTTGTCTGTTTTTCAAGCGCATAGATGATCTGTCCGTGACGTTCTTTGTCTCTATCTCGATATCCTCTTCCTGCAAAGAGCATGGCTCCTTTTGTGTGTGTTTGTTTAGACACACACATCCGCTTTCCATTAAGTTCAGCCCCCTTCCCCACCTCAGCAAAAAACAGATCATCATGGAGTGGGTCATAAATCACACCAACAACTGGATTTTGGTCTATGACAAGTGCGATGGTGATAGCAAAGAGGGGGATGTGTGAGACAAAGTTGGAGGTCCCATCCAGTGGGTCAATAATCCAGGTCGGTTCGTTTCCAATGGTTCGCTTAAGGGCATTTGGTGATTCCTCACTCAAGATTGTATGACTTGGGAATGTTTTTTGAAGCGTGCTGCAGATCATTTCACTACTCTGATAATCCATGTCTGTGACAGGTGAATGATCTTCTTTTTGGGTTACTTCATGGGACCCGAACAAAAAACCATCTTTAAGGATCGTTCCGGCTTCCCTCACTGCTTGAATGGCGATGGTAGCTTCTAAAGACATGAAATTAGCCTACTGCCATCTTGTTTTTTTGAGAAGGTGGGCGGTGGAGAACTAAAAAACAGCTGCAAATGCAGCTGTTTTTTTAGATCATTTAATCATGACACTTCTTAGGAACTCGATGACCTTTCGGTTTTTCATCATCTGTTCCATGTAGTCTCGGTACTGTGGAGAGTAGATTTGTTCACGTGCATCCTTTTGTTCCTTGTACTGTTCTGCAATACGGTCGAGTTCCGCATCTAATTCTTTTTCATCAACTGATATTTCCTCTGTGTCCGCAACCGCACGCATAGCAAGAGCTACTTGGATGCGTATAAGCGCCTGTGGTGTGAAATCAATCTTCAGTTCAGCGAGTGTTTTTTTAATACTCCCTAGGTATTGGTCGAAATTTGCTCCCTGGCTTTCAACGGTTCGGCGCAGTTCACCAATCATCTTGTTAATTTCTTCATTCACGAGAAGATCTGGAATTTCTTCGTATTGAGACTTCTTTGCAAGCAGTTCAAGCATTTCTTTTTCTTGTCGCGCTTGGTGTTCCTGATCCTTTTCACTCTGTAAGTTGTCTTTAAGGGTATCACGGAGTTTGTTCATATCACTCATCCCAAGGGATGCCGCAAAGGCGTCATCTAGGTCTGGTGATTCAAGATGGTAGAGCTCCTTTAACTTCACTTCAAATTCAACTGGCTTTCCGGCAAGCATCTCCTGTGCGTGATCTTTTGGAAAATCCAGTGTGAATACCTTCTCTTCCCCCTCCTTCATGCCAACAACCATCTCTTTAAGGCCGGGAATGTAGTATTCCTCATTGAGATAAATAGCATGGTTAGGTGCCTGTCCACCCTCAACAGGAACGCCATCTACTTTCATATTCATCGAGACGACAATCTTGTCTCCATCGGTTACGACTTCCTCTTTTGTTCCACGGACTTCCTTTGTTTGCATGCGCTGAATATCGCGTAGGGCAAGATCCATGTCTTCATCTTTCAAGGGAGATGCTTGCACATCTATGGAGAGCTTCTTGTAGTTTGCGAGTTCTTTGACACGGGGCATTCGAGAAACTTGCGCCGTAAACACAATCTCATTTTCAGGTGCAAGTTTAATGACCTCTATGTGTGGTGATCCAATGGTGTCGATATTCTGTGCAAGAAGTGCCTCGACGTAGGACTTACGAATCATGGATTCAAGGGCTTCTTCGTAGATCTTCATTTCACCCACGCGTTGCTTGACGATGTCATATCCAGCCTTCCCTGGACGGAATCCGGGGATTGAAGACTGTTCAGAGAGACGTTTTGCAGCTTCGTCTAGATAGGGCTTCGCCTCTTCTTGTGAAAGAGTGAAGGTAAGCTTGATTTGATTGTGTTCGAGATCTTCAAGTTTTACGTCTGGCATACGTGTCTAAAAATACTAAA
>PFWU01000051.1 GCA_002791295.1 Candidatus Uhrbacteria bacterium CG_4_9_14_3_um_filter_50_9 | reverse complement strand
TTGGTCGCGTGGTGAAACAAGTTGATGCAAATGAACTTGGATCACGGGTTCTTCCATTATCAACACGATCTTACGAGGTAGAGGTATCCACGAGCACATTGAGCTGGTTTGAAACAGTTGGAGAACAAATGAGCACGTTCGCCCTTGGTCCCATTTCGGTCGAGCTCGAGCTTGCCTATGATGATTCGGAAGAGACCTTGAGTGGGTCACTGACACAGTTTCTCTTTCCCTGGCAACTTCTTGTGACGGTCTTAGCCCTCGTCTTCATCTTCCTCTTGGTCTACCGCCTTGGGAAGAAACGTCGATAACAAACAAACCTGTGTGGGAACATTTTGGTCAAACATCTGGAAGAGCCTAGGAGTCGCGGTAATCATTTCGGCGACTGTTGTGGCTTTTTCAGTCCGGGCAGCAACGTTAAGTTCGGGAAACGACTATGTTTCTACATTGCAGGCCGGGCAAGCAGCCAATCATCAGCTGATCTTTACAACTCCAAGTGGCATCAGTGTCGGTGAAACAGTCACGATCACCTTTGCTTCCTCTTTTGATACATCTTCCATCACGGAAGATGATGTCGATGTAACCACGTCGTCGGGTCTTACTACGGCGGCTGTCTGCGGAGGGGGCGAAAACATGAGTGTGAGTATTGCGTCTGACGTGTTGACCCTTACAAGCTGTAATGTGGCTATTGCGTCCGCTGCCGAAGTGACGATTGATATCGGTACTTCAGCAACGACCTCAGGGACAGGTACAAACCAGATCACGAATCCAAGCGGTTCTGGAACCTATTTTGTCACGATCGCAGGAACCTTTGGCGATTCAGGATCCATTGCACTCCCTATCGGTGGTGATGATTCGGTGAGTGTCACAGGGTCTTTCACCAATACAACTCCTGGTGGTGAAACAGATGGTGGTGGAGGGACTGATACACCAGACACAGCAGCACCAATCATCAGCGATATCGTTGTTTCGGAAATCACAACCACGTCAGCAACGATTAGTTGGACGACCAGTGAAGCAGCGACGAGCAATGTGGACTACGGTGAGACGAGTGCGTTTGAACTTGGGACAGAATCCAGTTCCTCTTATCGAACAGCACACTCACTCTCACTCTCGGGGCTCAGTGAAGCAACGGCCATCTACTTTCAGATTAGATCATCTGATATTGAGGGCAACGAAGGGACATCCTCAACGCAGACCTTCACAACGCTCGATGAGACAGCCCCAGTGATTTCAAACGTCGAGGTGACGGATGTCACAACCACGACAGCCACGATCACCTGGGACACAGATGAGCCAGCCGACAGTCTGGTTTCCTATGGACTCACAACGTCCTACGGATCAACAGAAGAAGATGAGGATTTGGCGATAGAACATTCCGTGACGCTGACAGGTCTAACAGAGGGCACGGATTATCATTTCCAGGTTCTCTCTGCGGATAGTTCATCAAATCAGTCTTACTCTGATGATGAAACCTTCACGACAGAGAGTGATGAGCCTCCCGCAAACGTTTCCGCTCTAGCTGTTGCAGAGGGGGACACGTCCTTGTCGATCAGTTGGATCAATCCTACGGATGAGGATTTTGCTGGAGTTGTGGTCTTGATCTGTGAGGGTGGGTATCCGGAGGATGAGTCAGATGCTAGTTGCACAGAGGTTTATGATGGATCGGGAACATCTGTTGAAGCCACAGGGTTAACAAATGACGTTGCGTACTACGTTGGTGTCTTTGCTTATGATGAGGCAGGGCAGTTTGCATCTGGCGCTCTTGGAACAGGTACTCCAAGTGCGTCAGGTGAAGAGCCGCCTGACACTGAAGAGGGGCCAGGGGAAGAACCCACCGATACTGGAGGGGAAATCACCTGTGGCGATCTGATCTGTGATGAATCGGAAGATGCCGATTCGTGTCCCGTCGACTGTTCTGTAGGAGACACCTGTGGTGATGGTGTTTGCTCAGACACAGAAGACATCGATTCTTGTCCGGCTGACTGTTCGGAAGGAGAAGGTGAAGAGGAACCAACGGCCTTGGGTGCGGAAGTTGGTGATCTCAGTGTCGATGATCTCAGTTATTGGGTGGCTGAGAATACCATCGAGTTAACGCCTGCAGATACGAATGCCGTTGATGTGCTCCCCACACGCACGCTACGCATTCAATTCCCTGCTTCTGAACTTCTCACAAACGTCGAGCGTGTCACGCTTGAGCTCGACGGAGATCTGTACCTAATGGACCTTGATGAGACACTTGTTCTTTATTCAACAGACGTCACAACGCCAGACTCGATCGAAACGTACCTCATCGCCATTGAGGTAACCTACGACGACGAGGCGACCGAGAACGTTTCTTCACTCCTGAGAGTTATAGCGGAAGGCTATGTCTACCAGGTCATCGATGGCGAAGAAGCAATCGTGCCAAATGTGACAGTTTCGCTCCTTGAAGTGGTCGAGGATGAACCGGTTGTATGGGATGGGTCCCCATACGCACAGTTCAATCCAACGAACACAACATCCGAAGGGAATATTGCATGGTATGTCCCGAACGGAACGTTCATGATTCAGGCAGAGGCAGATGGTTTTGATCGGGCGACTTCTTCAGACGAAGAGATATCCAACAACATCATGAGTCCGGTCATACGCATGGTGCGTGTCGAGGAAGAGGAAGAAGAGCCAGAGCCCGTGATTGAACCCGGAGGGCCCACTGAGGTGGAGCCTGAAGGGACCGAAGAAACCGAGACAGGGGAGGGTGCCCCTGCAGCATCGGTACTCAGTATTATTCTAGATTCTGCGGCGATCGAGGCTGTGCAAGAAGCTCTCGAGTTCGTTCGTGGAATCCCAGGTGTTCAAGAAGCAGCCGAGATCTCTGTACCAACGCTCGCCGTTACGGCCGGTGCTAGTGTGGTCGTGCTCTCTGTTGCCTTCGATTTCCTCCCATTCCTGCAATATCTTTTTACTGCGCCAATTCTCTTTTTCTGGCGTCGTAAGCGCAAAGGATATGGGGTGGTCTATAACGCGATCAGCAAGGTCCCAGTTGATCTTGCGGTCGTCCGTCTCTTCCGGGTCACGGAAGAAGACGAGGCGCAAGGAAGACCAGGGCGACTCGTCAAGAGTCGCGTTACCGACAAGGGTGGTCGGTACTTCTTCCTTGTTGCTGCCGGTCGGTATCGCATGACGATTACTAAGGCCGGGCATCAGTTTCCGTCCGAGTACTTAGATCGTGAACAAGTAGATGGATCCTTCCTGGATCTCTATCACGGAGAAGCCATTGATGTTTCAGAAAATGACGCGGTTATTACCGCGAACATCCCAATGGATCCATCTCAAGCGGAGAAATATCAGGCGCCAAAAAACGTGCTATGGCGCACGCGTCTACGCATGATTCAACACAGTGTTGCGATCCTGGGTGTCATCGCTTCAACCGTGTTTGCAGTCATTCGTCCGAATGCGTTCTCTCTTGGCATGGTCGGTGTGCAAGTAGGGGTCTACCTACTTGCACGTCGATTGGCCAGGCCACGCAAGCCCATCAGTTGGGGCATTGTCTATGATCAAGGGACTGGTCGCCCACTTTCTCGAGTGGTGGCTCGTGTCTTTGAACCAAAGTACAACAAGCTGCTTGAAACACAGCTGACAGATAGTAAGGGACGTTATGCGTTTATGCTCGGTCCAAACCAGTATTACGCAACCTTCAAAAAAGACGGGTTCGAACAACAAGAGATCCAGCCAATTGATTACACGAGCAAAGAAGAGCCTGAGGATTTTTCACAAGATTTAGAACTACGTCCTGAGGAAGGTGTTCAACCCCCTCAAGAATCCTCTGAGCCAAATTCATAGGAGGTTATGATACGAGCTCGCCTAAATATTGCCATCGTTCTTACGACCATCGCATCGGTCATGTCGATGGTCTTTGGCGTTGTGCAGGCAGCCGCTCCTCCAAACATCATCACGTACCAAGGACGTGTCTTGAATTCCAACTCAGCACCTGTTTCTGATGCGAGTTTAACAATGAAGTTCCTGTTCTACACGGCTTCAACCGGAGGAACTTGTTTGTGGTCAAACAGTTCATCCGATTGTGATTCGAATACTCCAGCGTCGACAACAGGACGTTCTGTCACACTCACTTCGGGGCTTTTTACGGAAAATTTGGGTGACACAGGAAGTTCCTACGCATCAATTCCAGACACAGTGTTTGCAGATAATTCAGCCGTGTATCTTGAGGTTATTATTGCTGGGGAAACATTGACCCCTCGAAAACAGATTACCGCAGCCCCTTATGCACTGAACGCCCAACGTCTCGATGGAATTGATTCAACAGGATTTCTCGCCTCAGATGGAGATACAGGGACAGGAGATTATGACTTAACAGGGGCAGAATTGCTTGGGGCTTCACCAATTGTTTTTGAGGGTGGATCGAATGATGGAAATACGACGACATTTGCTTTCACAGATCCAACGGGAACAAACACCATCACATTTAAAGATGGTTCAGGGACGGTTGCGTTTACGAGCGATATTTCCGGGACGGGTCTTTGGGAAGATGGAACAAATGGAGTGTATGAAGATGACAAGGCAGTGATTGTTGGAGCAGATGCTTTGTTCACTCACGCAGATGGTGCTGTGGGTGATTTGCGTGTGGCCGACGATCTTGAGGTCGTTGGGGATGCATTTGTTGATGGAACAATCACGGTTAACGATTTGAGCTGTACGGATTGTCTCGACTTCACCGAACTCTCCGATACGCTTTCCCTGGATGCTTCCACATCAATTGCGATGAGTGGTGACGAGGCTCTTACGATTACAAATAGTGGAACAGGAAACATCGTTGCTAATCTTGCATCAACAGGAGATTTTGTAATTCAAGATGGTGGGTCACCATTTTTTACCTTCAATGACGATCAAACTGTTGATTTTGCTTCCAGTGTAAGTGTGTCTGATGCTCTGGACTTCACGTTTGATAGCATTGCGTCAGCGAACGGTATTGATGTATCTGTCGACGGATTGACCACAGGAAAGGGGGTTCAAGTGGTTTCTTCTTCTGGGTCTATGACTTCAGGAAGTCTCGCTGTTGTCGGTCATTCAGGAACGTATACAACAACATCAACACTGAGTGGTGCAACGTCTGCGATTACACGCGATTTAACAATGAACGCTGGAGGAGAGACTCTGTCTGTGACAGGATCTGTCCTCTATCTTTCAAATACGGGCACACAAACAGCTGGCACATTGAGTGATACGTCGAATGTGCTTAGCGTTCAACAGTCCTACACGGGCGCTGCGGCCCCAGTGATACGCGTCGTTAATGAAGGGGCAGGTGCAGGGCTTTTTATCGACCAAAATGGTAATGCATCAGCACTCAATATTGATTCTGAGTCAACCAGTGCACATACGCTCAACCTGGTCGGTGATGTCACCACAACAGGAAGCATTCTGCGAATTGTTGGTAGTGATTTTACAGATGATTCCGGAAAGGCTCTTGAAATTGATGTGAAGGAAACAACAGAAACGTCGGATATCTTCACGATTCAAACAGATTACAGTTCAACGAATAACAACGTGTTCCGCATTGAAGCTGATGGGGAGGCCTTCTCTGATGTTGGGTTTACAGCCGGCGCCTTTTCCACAAATTACTATGACGGATCCATTACCTCTACTGGGACGATGACGATTGATTCTTCCGGGACGGTGCAGCTTGGAGTCGATGATGACTTCTTGCCGCAACTTGGAGCGGGAGATGCAAACCTTGGTGCGACTGGGACACGCTGGGATACTGTGTTCGCAACAAATGCTGATTTTACTGGGACACTCACTGTCAGTGACTTAAGTTGTACAGATTGTCTTAATTTCACTGATTTTGCAGATGCAATGTCGCTTGATGCAAGCACATCCATTGTTCAAAATAGCGACGAGGTTCTTGAATTTTCTAATGAAGGAACAGGAGATACAATCATCGACCTCCAGTCAACCGGACAATTTGTTGTCCAAAACGGTGGAACAAACATGGTTATGTTTGACCGGCCAGCGACGGCTGATGCAGGAGTCACAACAAGCATTCAAGAGATTGAATTTACAACTCCCACAGACACGAGCGGAACAAATACCCACTCAGGTCTCACGGTTGATTTAAACATTGGGAATGCGGTAGGAGGAGGGAATATTGCTCGGGCGATTGCCATTGATGCACTGACTGGCGACGCGGAAGTGGGGGTACGGGGTTTGTATGTAGGTCAGTTGACGGGAACTTCCGCAACAGAGACCGCCATTCAGGTTGATAGTGGATGGGATGCGGCCTTATGGGCTTCAGGAGCTACACCAAACATCTGGATTGACGATGCTGCACAACTCACGATTGAAGATGTGACAGGAAATAACATCCTGGTTCTTTCAGATATTTCATCAAGCGCAAACCACACGATTTCCATTGATAGCAATACTGCCCTTGCGTTCGATAGTAATGCCGACAGCGACGTCGATATCACCACCGCAACCAATCAAGATTTGCGCATCAAGTCCTCTGGCACAGGCGATATTCACTTTGGTATCGATGCGGATTCAAATTTTAATATTCTTGGGACTGCGGCTCCAGGGGTCGACATGGCTGTCATTTCTAACAGTGGTTTTCCTTCGACAACGGGAGACGTAGCTGGACTCAACGTGACATTCGGCTCTTCAAACGCTAGGGGTGCAGCAATTGAAGTCGTGCCGTCGTTTGCTGGAGGAGCCACAGATGCTTTGGAATATAAGGCCCTTCATATAGACAGCTTCAGTCCAACCAATGCTGCTGGAACCGATACAGTGACAGGATTGTTGATTGACGCACTGGTCGATCCAGGTTCAACAATTTCATCCTCAGCCATTACACTGAATGCTGGATGGGATAGAAAACTGTTCTTTAACGATGGGACCAACATCATTGATGTTGTAAATGGAGGATCAATTACGTTTAGAGATCAGACCAACGTGTTAATGACTCTGACAGATGATGGCACAGTGGGTTCGCTGTCCATCGCTCATGTGAATTCTCCTCTCAACGTTCCATTTACTCTCACAGGAGGGTCTTCTACAGGTCCAGATCCAGGTGAAAATGTATCAATTACAGGTGGAACAAATAACACAAGTTCAGCTTCTGGTGGGGACGGAGGTCTTGTGGTCATTACAGGAGGTGCTGCAACTGGAGACGGTTCCGTAAACCGTGATGGAGGCAATGTTACGATTGATGGTGGAGATAGTAGTATCGGAAATGGCAGCGGAGGTGATGTGGATATTACGGGGGGAACGTACGGGGGAGGTGGACCTGGAACTGATGGAAACGTGACCCTTCTCTCTGGAGGATCTCCAACGGCCGTCAGTGTGGATGGGGGCGATATAGGCCTCAGTGCAAAAGATGATTTACAAATTAGTGCGGATGATGATTTCAATTTATCAATAACTTCTGCATCAGCTGTTGTGAGTCTTTTTGACAATGCGTTATATAAGACCATTTTTTTGGGTGGTAATGTGAATGACGGAAGCGATACGATCAGTATTGCTACACACGCGACAACACCTGACCAAATAGCTATTGGAAACAATAACTCACTGACTACGATCACTTTGACAGGTGGAAATGATTGGAGCGTTACTTCTGGGGGAGTAGCTAGTTTTAGCATTCCAAATATTGGTAGTTATACAAATGCTCTTTGTTGGGACAACAGTGGTGTGAGTCAAATACAAGATTGTGTCGGTTCTGTATCCGCTGACTACGCTGAGCGTTATCCGTCTGCAGCCAACGTTGAGTACGGACACATTGTCGTTCCTGGTGATGAGATTGTGTACACCGAAGATGAGTGGGTTGGGCGACGGGCCATTCGACAAGCAGTCCTTTCAAGTGAGCCCTATCAAGGGCCTGTCATTGGTATTGCCTCAAATAACTATGGAGACTTTACATCAGCCGGAGGAAACGTCCTTGAAGAAGATAATCCTATTCCAATCGCATTGGTCGGTCGTGTGCCGGTAAAGGTCACGAATGAAAACGGCTCCATTGAAGTAGGTGATTACCTCACTACTTCTTCGACTCCAGGACATGCCATGCGCGCGAGCAAGGTTGGGCGTGTGATTGGTATGGCTCTTTCAGATTTTGATGGTGTAACAGGTGAGGTGATGATTCAGGTCAATAACGGATGGTACTTAGGTGACATTATTGGTACCGACGGCACATCTACTGTGGTCACAGACAACGTAGTTGTTTCTTCAATAGGATCAGCAACTGCTGATGAAGAGACGTTTGACTCCTACGGGCTTTCTCTTCGAGGGTCTGCTTGGAATGGCTCTGAGGCCGAAGCGGTTGAGATGATGATTGCAAATGTTGTGACGGATGAAGAGACCTATAGACTCTCTGTGACAAACTCAGCCGAAACAGAAGTCGCTTATATTACAAATGAAGGCACCATGCGCATTGCAGGTGACATGGTGATTGGTGGAAACCTCTATCCATCGGATCGAGGCACACCACAAACAGAGAAATACATTTACTACGATGGCTCAAGTGGCCCTGGTGGTGACTTCATGCGCACCAATGCCAAGGGGTGGTCAACGGGGTCCTATGATTTTGCTGAAATGTTCCCATCATCAGAACAGCTTGTTCCTGGAGATGTTGTTGTCTTCTCAGGGAACGGAGAATACGTTCGACGATCAACAGGAGTGAGTGAAGAGACTCTTGCGGGTATTGTTTCAACACGACCAGGATTCTTAGCGGGTGAAAATGTTGAAGGAGCTCACCCAATCGCTCTTGCGGGTCGTGTGCCAACACGTGTGACACTCGAGGGGGGTGAGATTTCCGTCGGTGATCCACTTACCAGTTCTTCAACGACAGGTGCGGCTATGAAGGCTGAAACAGCAGGAATGATTGTTGGATATGCGCTTGAGCCTTACACAGGTGCAGGTGACGACAAGATTCTCGTCTACGTGAACAAAGGCTATTGGGGTGGTGAGGCGGTTGATACTGCACCAGGGACAACCAGCGGAGCATCTGGATTTGCCTCAAACGCAACACAGAATTACATCGGCTTGAACATGAG
This sequence comes from Candidatus Uhrbacteria bacterium CG_4_9_14_3_um_filter_50_9, assembly GCA_002791295.1. Lineage (GTDB taxonomy): Bacteria > Patescibacteriota > Patescibacteriia > UBA9934 > GWF2-40-263 > UM-FILTER-50-9. The sequence goes on along the minus strand of PFWU01000051.1, from coordinate 934 downwards.
TGGAAACATCTTCATGAACAGCTATTCACTTCTTAATGTCGGTGGAATAACAGGCATGGGGAACAGCTGGGAGATTCAATCAAACGGAACAATCCGCACCGAGGGGCTCATAAAGATGCTCACGGACAATTATCAGGGTCAGCCAGTTGAAACGATTGCCGTGACTTCTCCTGAAGCAGTGATCACATTGTCTGGAACTTCGGAGCTGGTGCAGGGCACGGCTGAAGTTCGATTTGAACAGGTGGTACCTGAATACAACGATGTCATTAGTGCGATTGCACCGATCTATGTGGTCGTGACCCCAAATGGTCCAACAAATCTCTATGTGGCAGAAAAGGATCAAAATCACTTCCTCGTGAAGGGCTTTGGTGGTGGTGATGTGGAGTTTGATTGGACAGTGACAGCGTATCGAAAGGGGTTTGAACCCGATGAGCCAGAGGCAGTCGTGGAGGAAGAGGAACCTGTTGTCACAGAGTCTAGTGGAATAGAAGAGGAAGTGATTGAGGAAGTCGTTGAGGAGCCTGAAGAAGAATTACTTGAGGAAGAGGTTGTCGTAGAAGAAGTGGCTGACGAGGTCATTGAAGAAGATGTTGCCCCTGTAGAACTGGCTGTAGAGGAAGAACCCGCTCCCGAAGCTTCTCCGGAGAGTCCGGAGCTCACACAAGTCGATTCAACGAACCAAGATGAAGGTGGCAACAGTGCCGAGTAACCATCCCACGTTCGTTATCGAAACTCATTCGTTTTCTTTGCCGGTCCCTCATCTGTTCAGTACCCGTCCCGTTCCATTCTAAAAGAAAAGAAAACGGAATCGTTCTTTTACCATCTTTCAACAGGCCTTTCCTTCCATATTCCTCACTGGAATGTGCACGGTCTAGGCCTGGACGGGGTCCATGCTTCCCGTCGCGTACGCAGCGCTTGAAAGGGACAACAAAAT
>PFWU01000017.1:10369-19535 GCA_002791295.1 Candidatus Uhrbacteria bacterium CG_4_9_14_3_um_filter_50_9 | reverse complement strand
TTCTTGTCGTTGGACTTGGAAAGAAAAAAGAGTTTGAGCTCGATTCTGTTAGAAAGGCCGCTGCGGTTTCATTTGGAGTGGCGAATGCACTTGGGGTGAAGCGTGTGGTGAGTGTTTTGCATGGGGCAGGAAACGGTGGGTTGGTGCCTCGAGATTGTGCACGCGCAATCACAGAAGGTGTTGTGCTCGCGAGCTATCGATTTGGAATCTATGTAAAGCCACAAAAGAAACAGGTTGATGCCTTTGAGATCGTCACATCGGACGGCCGAGCTGTTCGTTCTGCAGAGCTTGGTATTGAAGATGGTGAGATCGGTGCAGAGGGTGCTATTTTCGCTCGGGATCTTGTGAACATGCCTGCTAATGACATGCTTCCAGAAACACTTGTGGAAAAGGCAAAGGAGATTGGAGTAGGAAAAGGATCGATTCGTGTGCGTGTCTATGACCAGGAGAAGCTTGAAAAAATGGGTGCAGGATCTCTCCTTGCTGTTGCCAAAGGTTCTGACAACCCACCGTACTTGGTGCACATGATCTACACACCAGAAGGAAAGGCAAAGAAGAAGGTTTGTTTGGTAGGGAAGGCTGTGACGTTTGATTCAGGGGGGCTTTCGCTCAAACCCGCAAATTTCATGGAAACGATGAAGTGCGACATGGGTGGGTCTGCGGTGGTGCTCGGTGTCTTCTCTGTGATTGATCGCCTGGCGCCAAAGGCGGAGGTGCATGGTATTTTTGGGGCGGTTGAGAATATGCCATCCGGCAAAGCATTTCGGCCAGGGGATGTTGTGACGGCCATGAACAAAAAGACAATCGAAGTGTTGAATACAGATGCGGAAGGACGTTTGACACTTGCGGACACGCTCACGTACGCCACAAAGCAGAAGCCGGATTTCATTATTGATCTTGCAACGCTTACAGGAGCTTGTGTAGTTGCGCTTGGGGAAGAGATTTCTGCTGTGATGTCGAATGACACTGCACTTACTGATCAGATTCTCTCTGCGGCTAAGGCAGCGGATGAAAAAATGTGGCCACTTCCACTCGAGAAAAACTATAAACCACTCTTGAAATCAGATGTTGCAGACCTCAAGAATATTGGTGGTCGATGGGGTGGAGCGATTACGGCGGGATTGTTTTTAGAAGAATTCGTTGCCGAAATTCCATGGGCACACATTGATATTGCTGGAGCAACTTTTGCTGAACGGCCCATTGATGCCTACACCCCCAAGGGAGGGACCGGGCACGCGGTACGAACGCTGCTAGAACTTCTGCGTTCCATCTAGGTATGCGAGAAGCGATCAAGTCCTACAAAAAATTAGTTCTCGTCTGCACAAACGAACGCACAGACGGACGGGAATGTTGTGCTCAAAAAGGATCCATTGATCTTCACCAGAAGATTAAGGAAGCCATCAAAGCCGTCGATCCAGAGATTCGGGTTTCACGCACGGGGTGTCTCGGAAACTGTGCATCGGGCGTGAGCGTTGTTATAATGCCTGATAACCTCTGGCTGGGGGAAGTGACAGAAGCGGATATCGCTGAGATTGTTCGTCTAGCCATAAGTCCACTCGTTAAATAACGGGAAAACTTCGGCAAACGAACTTATGAGATCGCCTGGTTACACATTGAGGCGACTCAACGTTGTTTGCCTCAGTTTCCCTTAGTTCAATTTTTATGCAAGTCACCGTCTACTCCACACCCACCTGCCCCTTCTGCAAGCAGTTGAAGGCGTTTCTTCAGGAGAACAAGATTAAATTTGATGACATTGATGTTTCGGCTGATCAAGAGAAGGCGCAGGAGATGATCCAGAAGTCTGGTCAAATGGGCGTACCAGTTCTCGAAGCCAATGGAGAAGTGATTGTCGGGTTTGATAAGAAAAAGGTTTCGGAGTTGTTGGGGATTGGGGGTTAGGGGTTAGGGTTTAGGGATTGGGGATCAGGTTGTTGAAAAGAATTACCACTTTTTCCCATATGGGAAAAAGTGGTTTTGGTTTACTAGAAGGATTTTATTGAATTTGAAAACCCCAGGCTGCGTGCCGTGGGGTTTAGCGTGGTAGAATCTGTGTTCTGCCTTTCATTCGCCTTGACGCTGACGTCGACGCGAGCTCGAGGAGCTGCTGGAGCTCGAGCTGCCGAAGAAGGCGGCACCGATGAAGACGAGAACGCCGCCGACCAGGAACTGGGTGAAGTTCACCTCGCTCCAGCTCGAGGCTGCGACGCTGGTGGTGTAGATCAGCCAGGAGCCGCCGATGAGGAAGCCCGTGCGGATGATCCAGCCGGCCATGATGAGCAGGCCGGCCGCACCGCCGAAGAGGCTGCCGAGCAGGCTCCCGAAGAGTCCACCTTCGCTACCGGCCAGCGCCCCGCCGCCGGTGAGGCCCAGCAGGGCCAACACACGGAAGATGCCACTGAGGCCCTGCCACAGTCCGTACCAGCCGAGCCAGAACATGCTGGTCCAGAGGGCGGCCTGTTCGCCGCCGCCTGTGATGTATCCAACCAGACCGAGGACGATTCCGATCATGAAGCCGAACATGTTTTCTTCCCTTGTTCTAGTTGATGAGGTTGCAGCGAGGCTGCTTGCCCGTGGATCCGAGGCAGCACAGGTCGAGGGTGACCTGCTGTCCATCGGAGTTGGTTCCCTCGAGACGGAACCCGGCGTTGTCGGCCGGGGCGCATCCGGGGGTTTCCTGTGGGTCCGTTCGGAAGCTCTCGATGAGCCGTACGTTGGTGTAGCCCGCTTCTTCGACGGCCTCTATGGCGTCGATGTCCGTGACGGACTGGCTCTCTGCCCAGTGGAAGAGTGTGATGCCTCCCACAGCGTAGAAGATCCACGTGCAGATGATGCCCACGAAGATTGTGATGATGGCAAGTACGATGATGATCTCGATCAGACTCATGCCTCGCCGGCCCTTGTCGAACACCCTTTTCATGGTTCCTCCTTTCCGAGGGTGGAATAGGATAATAACGAATTTTCAAAATTTGTCAATAACAAAACCGCCCATTCAGGCGGTTTTGTTATTGTTTAAGCTTTTCCGAGCGTTGAATCTCCTTCGTTCCATCCGACTGGGCAAAGCTCACCTGTTTGGAGGGCTTTGAGCACGCGGAGTGTTTCATCCACATTTCGACCGACGCCGAGGTCGTGGTAGAGGGCGTAACGGAGGACACCTTCTGGGTCGATGATGAAGGTTCCTCTCAGTGCGATTCCTTCTTCTGGGATGAGTACACCGTAATCCCAGGACATGTCATGGCTCATATCAGCGAAGAGAGGGAAGTTGAGATCCCCGAGTTCTTTGAGCCAAGCCTTGTGAGAGTGGACGGAGTCTGTTGAGCCACCCAAGACTTCTGCATTCAATGCCTTTAACTCTGCGTAACGAGTCGAATATCCTGTGATCTCTGTTGGGCAGATAAACGTGAAATCGAGTGGGTAGAAAAAGAGGATGAGCCACTTTCCTTCATAGTCATCAAGTTTTGCACGTGAGAATTCACCGCCTTTTATAACGGTTTCAACGTCAAAATTTGGTGCGTGTGTACCGATACGCGCAACTTGTGGGGCGTGCATCTCTTCCATGTAGTCTTCCATAGTAATGGTGTTTAGTGTGTAAATTCGCTATCATTATAGCCACATTATAGTAGCTGAAGAAGCCGACAAGTCAACTCTGTATGCATAGATCCAGAAAACATTTCTATCTTCTTCTCATGATTCTTGGTGTTGCGGCAATTTTGTACAGGCAGCATACGTTTTACAGATCCCCTCTAACGGAATCGAGCAATGAAAAGATCCAGGCATTGCTTGAGGACAGCGGTCGTGAGGTGCGTGAAACAGAAGGTGTGTTTCATTCAATTCCTCTTGAGCAGATCGTGACAGGGAATCCTGACCCAGAGGGGATTCCACCGATTAACGAGCCCAGGTATGAATCGGTGTTTGCAGCAGATCAGTATTTAGATGATGCCGGGTTAGGCCTTCTGGTAGAGGTCGATGGGGAACATCGGTATTACCCGTACCAGATTTTGGTTTGGCATGAGGTGGTGAATGACGTGTTTAATGGTGAAAACTTATTAGTCACCTACAACCCACTCACCAACTCTGGAAAGGTGTTTGATCGCACGTTTGGCGATGATGCTGTCAACTTTAGTGTTTCTGGAAAACTCTGGAACAGCAATTCACTTTTAAGTGATCAAAAAAGTGGATCTCTCTGGAGCCAACTGTTAGGCGAAGCCGTTGTGGGGGAATTGACTGGGTCAACCTTGCACCTCTATCCGTCACTCACCATTTCTTGGTCTGTGTTTAAGACCTATTATCCGTATGGGGAAGTGCTGAGTCGAAGTACAGGTTATGATCGCGATTACACACAGGATCCTTACGAACAGGATTCTTATTACGAGTCGGCGGCGATTCTGTTTCCACTTTCAAATGAAGATGAGCGATTACATGCAAAGACGGTTGTGTTTGGCTATCACACAACAGGAGCTCAGACGGTGTATCGTATGGACGAGGTGGAGCAGTTGCACGTGGTGAACGACGAGGTCGGAGAAGATTCACTTTTGGTGATTTGGGATGAGGAGCTGGAAACGGTTCGTGGTTTTTCTCGACAGGTGGGGCAAGACGTGCTTTCCTTTAGTCAAGGAGATCCCTTTTTCATTGATGATCAAACCGGTTCTTTGTGGAATCAGGAAGGTGAATGTGTGGGGGGTGAGTACCTAGGTGCAGAGCTTGATGTGCTTCCACTCGAAAATGCATTCTGGTTCAGTTGGGCTGCTTCTTATCCCGAGACCACTATCTATAATCACTAACTTGGCACTGCCATAACGCTATGGAACTTCTCATACTCATTGTCATTATCTACATCCTCACCACGATTCGTATTATCTACGAATACCAGCGTGGTGTTGTCTTCACGCTTGGTAAGTATCAGCACACAAAGAATCCCGGACTTCGTTTTGTCATGTGGCCGTTTCAGTCTATGAAGAAGGTGGATATCCGTGTTAAGGCTGTTGATGTACCGGATCAAGAAGCGATTACAAAAGATAATATTTCTGCTCGTATTAATGCGGTGATTTATTACAAAGTCAAAGATGCAGCAAAGGCTATTATTGAGGTTGAACATTTCAGCCATGCGATTAGTCAGCTTGCACAAACCACCATGCGTAATGTTGTTGGAGAGATGGATCTTGACGAAGTCCTTTCTCAAAGACAGCAGGCATCCGATAAGATTAAAGAGATTGTGGACTCCCTAACAGATCCGTGGGGGATCCAAGTAGACAACGTAGAACTAAAAGATATCACCCTTCCGGAGGAGATGAAGCGAACAATCGCAAAGCAAGCGGAGGCAGAGCGTGAGCGTCGTGCTGTGGTGATTAAGGCAATGGGTGAAATTGAGGCGGCGGAGAATCTCTCACTCGCTGCAAGAAAGCTCTCAGAGGCTCCCGGAGCCATGCATCTTAGAACTCTAAGCACCTTAAACGATCTTTCTTCAGATCAATCAAATACCGTTGTGTTCGCCATTCCGCTCGAAGTGCTTCGAGCGCTTGAAGGGCTTATTCGAAAATAGATATGATCGGTCGGCTCTACGTAGTTGCGACACCTATTGGAAATTTGTCAGACATAAGCGAGCGGGCGAAAGCTACGCTCGCTTCTGTTGATGTGATTCTCTGTGAGGATACGCGTGTGACAGGAAAACTGTTGCATACCTATAAAATTGAGACGAAGATGCTTTCCTATCATCAGCACTCAGGTGGCACGAAAGTAAACAAGATTGTAGAGCTGCTTGAAGAGGGAAAAACGCTTGCCCTCGTGACTGACGCAGGAACCCCTGCGATTTCAGATCCAGGGGCCATGCTTGTGCAAGAGCTTGTGAACCGGTTTGGTTCAGACATTGTTATTGAACCTATTCCTGGACCGTCGGCGGTGATCGCCGCCTTGAGCGCGTCAGGATTTCCCGCTGATGAATTCTTATTCCTTGGATTTGCTCCGCATAAGAAAGGACGTCAAACGTTTTTTGACCGAGTGAAAGAGACAGAGTCAACTGTTGTACTTTACGAAAGCACCCATCGCATCATGAAGGCACTTGGTGAGATTGAAGAGCGCATGCCTCTGCGTCCATTGGTTGTGTGTCGCGAGCTCACCAAAATGCACGAAACGATCTATCGAGGGACGGCCAGGGAGGTGACAGAGCAGCTCGAGTCGACTAGTATCAAGGGAGAATTTGTCATTGTCCTAAAACAGTTATGAACGAACAACGATTTTACATCTCGACTGCGATTCCGTATGTGAATGCGAAACCACACATTGGTTTTGCCTTAGAACTCATTCAGACGGATGCAAAGTTGCGCTACGAACGCCTAAAGCGCGGAGACACAAACACCTTCGGGCTCACGGGGTCGGATGAGAATAGTCTGAAGAATGTACGTGCAGCTGAAGAAGCAGGGGAGGAAATCGCTTCTTTTGTTGAGCGTCATGCAGAGGAGATGCGCGCACTCGGGCCGCTTTTAGATCTCTCATTTAATGACTTCATTCGTACCCGTGAAGAGCGTCACATCAAAGGTGCACAGAAGCTTTGGTCCGCGTGTAAGCCCGAGGATATCTATAAAAAATCATACACCGGTCTTTACTGTGTTGGATGTGAGCAGTTTTACACAGAGAAAGAAGTGCCGGACGGGATTTGTCCAGATCACAAAAAACCACTAGAGAAGATTGAGGAGGAGAACTACTTTTTTAAACTCTCAAATTATCAAGAGCAGCTTGAGGAGCTTATTTCGAGCGATACGCTTCGTATCATTCCTGAGTCCCGTAAGAATGAGGTCCTGAGTTTTATCCGTGGAGGTCTTGAAGATTTTTCTGTTTCACGCTCACAGGAACGCGCACGTCACTGGGGTGTGAATGTCCCTCTCGACGATTCCCAAGTGATGTACGTCTGGTTTGATGCACTCTCTAATTACATCACGGCTCTTGGATACGCTGATGACGAGGAGATGTACAAGAAGTTTTGGGTTGAAAATGAAAACCGTTCTCATGTGATCGGGAAGGGGATTCTGCGTTTTCATGCCGTGTATTGGCCAGCGATGCTGCTTTCAGCGGGCATCCCACTTCCAACAGAGTTATTTGTGCACGGATACATCACGGCAGAAGGGGAGAAGATGTCTAAGTCGATTGGAAACGTGATCCATCCAAAAGCACTTGTTGACGAGTATGGCGTGGATGCTGTGCGTTACTATTTTTTGCGGGAGATTCCGTCACACGGCGATGGAGATTATTCACACGCTCGCATGGAGGAGCGGTATGCGGAGCTTGCGAACCAGCTTGGAAACTTAGTGAGTCGTGTAGCTGCGATGTCAGAATCGTATTTTGGTGGCGTGCTCAGTGACGTTGATCGAGATTGGTCTAAAGAGGAAGCCGTGCTTGAGGCACACATGAAGGAGTATGATTTCAAGGCCTATCTTGATGCGGTATTTGAGGTGGTTCATGAGGCCAACGAAATCGTTGACAAAAAAGCACCGTTCAAGCTTGTAAAGGAAGACGAAGTAGCAGCGAAGCAAGTCCTTTCTGAGATTGCTGATCAGATTCGATTCATTGGCCGTGCACTCAAGCCGATTATTCCACAGACAGCCACGGCGATTCTGGAGCGCTATGGTAAAATTATACAAAAGGGGGAAGCATTATTCCCCAGGCGCGATAATGTTTAGCAAGGAAAGACTGAGGCAAACAACTTTGAGTCGGCTCAGTATTGAGCAGCCGATCTCATAAGTTCGTTTGTCGAAGGGCTTTCCTGACGAGGGTTATGGGTTTTGTCGACTTGATTCTCATCGTGATCGTTGGAGCGTTCGTTATCTTCGGGCTTTTCTTTGGTTTGATTCATACCATTGGAAGTTTGGTTGGGACGATTGTGGGTATTGTTATCGCAAGCCGACTTGTTGATCCGTTCACCGAGATGTTTAGCTTTTTGTTTGGTGAGGGTGGCATTGGTAAGGTGATTGTGTTCATTATTTTGTTTATCATTGTCACGAGGCTTGTCGGCCTCCTGTTTTGGATGTTTGAAAAAGTATTTCACATGGTTTCGTTTGTGCCGTTTGTGAAATCAATTAATCGTCTGCTTGGTGGATTCTTTGGATTCATTGAAGGGGTGGTGGTGGTTGGGGTCATCTTGTTCTATGCCATGCAAGTGCTTCCTGAGGATACCTTGCTGCTTGCACTTGAATCGTCGGCTGTGGCGGAGTACCTCGTCGCAGTTGTGAGCGCCTTGCAGGTTTTGTTCCCAGAAAGCCTCCATATTATTGAAACCACTGCATGAAACTTATCGACTCACATTGCCACGTCCATTTCAACGCCTATCGCGATGACATGGACGACGTGATTCGGAGGACCCTCGATAAAGGGGTTTTTATGATTACGGTTGGAACGCAAAAAGATACAAGTGCCGCAGGGCTCAAGGTCGCTGAAGAGTACGAGGGTCTGTGGGCCACGGTTGGACTCCATCCAAACCATACCGTCGAGCAAACCTTTTGGGACAATGATGAGCTCGCACCTGAAGAGCAGGCCACGCCAAAGATCAAAACACGCAGCGAGGATTTCGATTACGATTTTTACAAACAGCTCGCATCGCATCCAAAATGTGTGGGAATCGGGGAGACGGGACTTGATTGGTATCGGATTCCTGAAGATGCAGATCTTGAACAGGTAAAAGAGAAGCAGCATCGGATTGTGCGAGCGCAGTTTGATCTTGCGACGGAAATGAACTTGCCGGTGGTGATTCATTGCAGGGATGCGTATGAGGAGCAAGCGGATTTGGTAAAAGAGTATTTAGACGCTGGGAAACTACCGGCTGGTGGCGTGGTTCATTGCTTTACTGGGACAAAAGAGGAAGCGATGCGGTTTGTCGCACTCGGCTTCTACATTTCGTTTTCAGGAATCGTCACGTTCCCAGCACGGAGCAAAGAGCGGAATAAAGATGGCCTCTCGCCACTTCAGGAAGCGGCACAGGCGGTTCCGCTGGATCATTTGCTCGTAGAAACAGACTCACCCTATCTCACCCCAGAACCTCACAGAGGGGAGCGGAACGAACCGTGGCATGTCGTACGAGTTGCTGAGAAGATCGCAGAACTAAGGGGGATACCGTTACAGGAAGTTGTTGATCATACTGTGGTGAATACGAGAAAGGTTTTCAACATTTAGGAAAATGAAAGCA
>PFWU01000017.1:0-10305 GCA_002791295.1 Candidatus Uhrbacteria bacterium CG_4_9_14_3_um_filter_50_9 | reverse complement strand
GCCGTTGGAGGTGGGTTCGGACTCGGACGAGGATTCGTCCTTGGGCTTGCCTCGGGGGCCAGCCTGACGGCGCGGACCCTTGCCCGTGGGCTTGGAGTCGGTGGGGGCACCGCCGATCTGGACCTGCGGGATCTTGCTCTTGCTCGGGCGCTTGCGCGGGTCGAGCTCGAGCTTGATCTTGCCCTGCTTGGCCATCGCCACGAGGACCCGCTGGCGCACGAAGCGCATCACGGGCATGCCCCAGTGGAAGGTGCCGTCGTTGGTGATCATGCTGGCGATCCACGTCGCGAGCTTGCAGTCGCCGGTGTTCCGGTCGAGGGCCTTGTACAGGTTCTCCTCGTCCATCACTTCGACGAGCTCGCTGAGGGCGGGCCTGCCGGGCATGTTCAGCCCGGTGAGCGCATCGGTGAAGCGCTCCACCAGCTCGAGGATCTGACGGTTGGCCAGTTCCACGGCACGCTGGGCGCAGGCCTCGACGCCGGCGAGCTGGGCCTCCCGCGACTGGCTCGCGGTGAAGAACCCGAGCTCGTAGGCCTGCTGGAGGAGCGAGTTCTGCTCCCCACGCTTCACAGCCTCGAGCAGGCTCTCGGCCTGGCGGTAGACCTGCCGGCCGGGGCTGACGGTTGCCGGATCGAGCGACAGGACCACGAACGGATCCATGGCGATCGCGATCTGGACCGTCTGGCCCACGATCTCCTGGCCTTCCTCACAGATGTAGCGGACGCACACCCGGGTCTCCCCGGGCATGATCTGCCACCGGCACCAGTGGTAGCCGTCCTGGTGGAGGGTGGGGCGCTCGGCATAGCCCTCGGCGAGCTGGACCTGGTATCCGCCCGCGTAGATGAGGACGTCGTCGTAGAACGGCGAGCGCTTGGGCACACCATTCTCGCCACGGTCCTTCATGTGCTCGGCCCGGCCCCAGAACGGGATGCCCGGGTTTCCGATGGGGGCGAAGAGCAGGTAGGGCGTAGGGCTGTTCCACCCGTGGACCCAGCGGTTGATGGGTTCGAGGCTTTCGGGCTTCTGACCCTCGGCCACCATCTCGCTGAACAGGCGGTTGTAGAGGGCGATGGTGCCCTCGCTTGCCCAGTTCAGCGGAACCGCGCGGATCTCGGTCCGGCTCTCGCGGCTCTTCCGGTCGACCAAGGGCTCGAGGAAGAAGCAGAGCACGGTGACGCTCTGCCACGGAGCGTTCCACCGCTGCAGACCCCAGTCACGGCTCTCCCAGTCGACGCCCTCCTGGACGACGAAGGGGAAGTGCCCGCCGCGCCCGTTGAACAGGGTGTGCGGGACGACCGTGTAGGTCTGAACCGTTCCGGTCTTCGGGTCGGCGATCTGGGCCGTCCCGTAGATCTTCCCAGTGGGGAACTGCTGGGGGTGACCCTGACCGTTCATGAAGAAGTGGTCCGACACGCTGTCGGGGTCGTAGTGGAAGGTGACCCAGGCCAGCTGAATGGTTCCGTCACGGTGACGGAAGATCCGACGCTTGATCTGGCCGACGGCCTTTTCGGCCTTCTCGGCGCGCTCGCGGGGGGTCTTGCCGTACTGGATGCCGGCGTTGGTGACAGATGCGACTTCGGCGGCCTCGTCCACCATGAGGTTCATGGCGGCGAAGATCTGGTTCAGCATGCTGCCGCCGGTCATGTCCTTGGCGAGCCCCGAGGAATCGGGGAGGGACAGGGCGATCCGCAGGGCGAGCGACCCGAGGTCGCTGGTGAGGGAGGTGGTCATCGAGACACTCCTGAGTTTGCGACTCCGAGCCGTCGCGGGGTTGAGGGTTAGGGACCTTTAAGTCCCAACAGTGAATCTTTCTCGGTGGCTTGAACCGGGACTGTTCCCGAACCGTAGGTTCAAAGCATCGAAAAACATTCAAAATCAGATTTATTGGACTGAGGAGAATATCAGAAAAACAACTTTTTGTCAATCATTTTTGTCATAAGAAGGTAACGCTTTTTATTCATTACTTTTTTAAACCAAAAAGCAGTTTATTAGCTTGTTTACATAACTATTTCTAATGTTCTTTCTGATTGACAAAATCACCAAAATCTGCTATATTTTCCCGTTACCAAATTCTCCCATATGGGGGAAAACGGTAAATAACTAACGAGATTAGCTAGATTATCGAGATTAGATGTTAGAAGGACGAACCCTTCTCATCTGTCTAATCCAGATAATCTAGCCAATCTCGTTAACCCCTAAACCCTCGGAGTCCCCCAATGACCCCAGTTCAGGCCTATGTGGCTCTGTTCGGCGTGGCTCAGCCGAGCACGCCACTGACCGCCGCTGAGGCGGATCTGATCAAGGCTGGTGTGGATCATGTGGCCCTCAGGACCACTGACCAACAGGCTGCCGACCGGCTCGAAGAGTTCGAACGGGATCGAGGAGCGTTCATCACCAAGAACACCTCGGATACCCGCCGTCCGATCTGGGAGTGGATTGACGACCTGTCAGCCGATCCCTCAGCGATGTTCCCGGCTCCTGTCAGCGCTCCAGCTGCAGGTCCGGTAGTCTCTACCGTCGGGCCCGTGGCATCTCCGCCTGTTCCCGTGCGAGGCCCCGGAATCGCTCTGCCCGCGCCTGCCGGTCCGGCGGGTGGGGGAGGATTGGCACCGGTCACTCCACCTGCGACGCCACCGGTGGCAGCTCCGACCCCTCTGACCCCACCGGCCGGAGCACCACCCTTGGTCGCACCGACCGCCGCACCTGCTGGCAGTGCAGGATCTCCCGCGCCGCTCGTGGCTGGTGGACCCCCCGCGTTGCCTCCGCGCACTGGTGGGGGGCTGGGGATCATGTTACCTGCCCCTATCGGCGGGAGCCCGGCCACTGCCCCCACACCTACGCCCACTCGTGGCCCAGGTGTTCGGACCACTCCGGTCGCTCCCAGCACGCCCGGAGCGTCCACACAACAGATCGGCGGTTTCCAGCCCTGGGTGGAGCGTTCCAAGGGTTTCGACCCCGAGTACGTCCGGATGATCCAGACGAACTCGCTCGTCCCCGGCTTCCGCACGGCCCTGATCACCTCCTTCACGAAGGTTCGTGACACGAACCCGAGGGTGCAGGCAGCGGGTCGGAGGGAAGTCGAAGGCTTCCGTGCGATGGCCACCAACTTCCGGAATGGTGGTGGTACGTCAGCGGAGATGTCCGAGCTCTTCGGCCGCTTCCTCCTGCAGCTCATCGGGGCGCTGGATCAGCGGCTCGATGTGAGCAATCCGACCGAGTTCACCTCTCGGTTCGAGACAGGGGTTTACACTCCCTAGTTCTCGAGCCCACGAAGCCCCCAGTACACCAGCTACAACGCAGCTGGTCGTCTGGGGGCTTTCGCATTATTTGACTACAAAACAGTCAAAATAAAAAAACGCCGTTGACCTAGTGCGTTCATTCAAGTATAGTATCGGCGCCTTTTACACATTCGGCTATGCAGTCAGACGCAAAGTACTACCGGCTTGCCATGAGGATATTCGCTGACTTTAGCGGAACCATTGCAATACCGGCTGTGGCAGCGGCACTAAGTGGAAAGTGGCTGGATGAACGTTATGGAACAGAGCCACGGTATCTGATCTTGCTCCTCGTTGTAGCGTTCACGCTTACCGGAGCGCTCGTGTACAAAAAGGCAAAGACCTACCGAGTGATTTACGAACGACTCAATAACGAAACACAGGACGTGAATTGACTGTATGGAATTACTTATTCCACCGGCTGCGGCTGAACCTCTCTTTCATATCGGAAGTTTTCCTATTACCAACGCGATGGTCAATGGTTGGATTGCCGTCGTGTTTTTTGTTGTCCTCGCGTTTTTTATTCGACGTCGATCCGGCCTCACACCAAAAGGATTTCATAATGTGATTGAGTCTGTTGTTGAGCTCATGTTAAATGAAATCGAAAAAGTGACGGGCGATGCAAAACGTGCACGAAAGTTTCTCCCGATTGTTGGAACAATCTTTCTTTTCATCTTGTTCTCTAACTGGCTCGGCCTTCTTCCTGGAACAGGTTCGATTGGTATCTGGGGGATTCACAATGGTCACACCGCTCTCATCCCTCTTTTACGACCAGCAGCGAGCGATCTTAACCTCACCCTTGCAATTGCCATGTTTGCTGTTTTGAGCTCTCATTTTATCGGACTCAAGGCGATTGGGTTCATGAACCACTTCAGTAAATTTGTGAACATTCGAGGCATCTTTCGATCATTCACAAAAGGACCTGTTGCGATCGTGGTTGCGATTATCGAGTTTGGTGTTGGACTCATTGAAATCGTGAGTGAAGTCGCAAAAGTTGTTTCGCTCTCACTACGTCTGTTTGGAAACATCTTTGCAGGAGAGGTTCTGCTGACGGTCATGCTTGGGCTCATGTCCTATGCACTACCAATCCCGTTTATGTTCCTCGAGATTCTTGTGGGGCTCATTCAAGCAACCGTGTTTGCCATGCTGACACTTGCTTACTTGACCATTGCCACAGAAGAGCATGGACACGAGGAGGAGCATGAGTCACAGGAAGCTCCTGCTCACGCTTAGGAAGACTGCTTCCGAATGGGTGGTTGTGTCATTCCCTCAGTCGTTCTGAGCGAATAACCTAATTACTCAATATTAACCTGATTCTATGGATGCAGAGACAATGGCAACCTTGATCAAGGGTCTCACCATCGCTATCGGTGGATTCGGTCCAGCACTTGGTATCGGACTCATTGGTTTTAAGGCGATGGAAGCAATTGGTCGCAACCCAGAAGCAGCTGGAAAGCTCTTCGTGCCGATGCTTCTTGGAATGGCATTTGCTGAGGCGATTGCTATTTACGCACTCGTGGTGTCCTTTACTCTCTAGGTAAAGGGCCTCGGCCTGTCGTTTTGATCTGTTGTTGAAAGACTGAGGCAAACAACGTTGAGTCGCCTCAGTGTGAAGCCAGGCGATCTCATAAGTTCGTTTGTCGAAGGCTTTCAATGTTTATCTGATCATGCCGACAGGTTGAGAACTTATCTATTTATGTCGAACGAAATTCAACTGGCCGCTGAGGCCGCAACAGAAGTCGCTAACGCAACCGAGGCCACAGGTGGTCTTGGAACGCTTGGGATTAACCTAAAGATTTTCATCGCACAGCTCGTCAACTTTACGGTTGTCTTGCTTGTGTTGTGGAAGTGGGCTTACACGCCGATCGTAAAACTTCTGGATGAACGAAGTGAAAAGATTGAGAAGAGCGTGAAACAAGCTGAGGCGATTGATAAGCGTGTCAATGAACTCGCTGAGGAACAGAAGTCAATCGTGGTTCAGGCAAAGGGGGAAGCAAATAAAATTCTTGAGCTCGCACGCACCGAAGCAGAGGAACGTAAGCAAACGCTTCTTGAAAAAGCAAAAGCTGATGTGCACCACGTGGTCGCACAGGGAAAGAATCAACTTCAGGCTGAAAAGGAGCAAATGATTATTGATGCACGAGAGCAAATCGCTTTGATTGCGGTTGAGGCATCGAGAAAAATCTTGTCTGAGTCGATTGATGAAAAGAAAGCGCAAGCACTTGCTGAAGGTGTTATTGATGACATGACTCACGTCGTATGAAGTCTTCTGAAAAACAATTAGCCCGAGCATTGGTGGAGCAGCTGGGAGAGCTCAGCACAAAAGATCTTGAAGCGGCTGCCACCAATCTGATTCACGAGCTCGCCGCACGAAGACAGATACATCGACTTACTGTGGCGATGAGATTACTGGATCAAGCATGGGCTGAAAAATACGGAGCCGCAACAATCAAAGTGACAACGGCGTATCCACTAAAGGAGGCCATCAGAAAGAAGCTCAAAGCTGTCGCACAGGGAGCAGAACTCAAAGAGCATGTCGATTCAAGTCTCATTGGAGGCGCAATACTCAGAATCGACGAACGCATCATCGACGGCTCTATCAAGGGGCATCTGGAATCACTCACTCGCGCATTTACCACACTCTAATATGGCAACGAAAACTGAAATCATTGATGCGCTCAAAAGCGCACTCGACAATTTCCATGTCGAGGCAAAGCAAGAAGAAGTCGGAACGGTGCTTGCCGTTGGAGACGGAACCGCCCGTATGACAGGACTTTCAAACGCACGTGCGTCTGAGATGCTTGAATTTCCAGGTGGGGTGATGGGCGTGGTGCTCAACTTGGAAGAAGACGGCGTTGGTGCTGTGGTTCTTGGGGATGCTTCTAAGATTAAAGAAGGAGATACCGTGAAGACCACTGGACGCATTTTGTCCGTCCCTATTTCAGATGAGGTGATTGGGCGTGTGCTTGATCCTCTTGGAAACCCTGTTGATGGAAAGGGAAAGTTAAACGCAAAGAACTACTATCCAATTGAAAAGCTTGCTCCTGGTGTGATGACGCGAAAGTCTGTGAGCGAGCCACTTCAAACAGGAATCAAAGCGATTGACTCCATGATTCCAATTGGACGTGGTCAACGCGAGCTTATCATTGGTGACCGTCAGACCGGAAAGACGGCGATTGCCATTGACACCATCATCAACCAGAAGGGTTTGGGTGTGAAATGTATTTACGTGGCGATCGGTCAGAAAGAATCAAAGATTGCAAAGATTGTTGCCAAGCTCGAAGAGTCTGGGGCCATGGAATACACCACCGTAGTGATTGCAGGTGCTTCAGATCCAGCAGCACTCAGCTATATTGCACCGTTCACTGGTTGTACCATTGGTGAGTACTTTATGGCTAAGGGCGAGGATGTGCTCGTGATTTACGACGACCTCTCCAAGCAGGCTTGGGCCTATCGTGAAATTTCACTTTTGCTTCGACGCCCACCAGGACGTGAGGCCTACCCAGGTGACGTCTTTTATCTCCACTCACGTTTGCTCGAGCGCGCAGCACGTTTGAATGAAGAGAACGGGGGAGGCTCCCTTACAGCTCTGCCAATTATCGAAACACAGGCAGGCGACGTCTCAGCGTATATTCCAACCAACGTGATTTCGATTACTGATGGACAGATTTATCTTGAAACGGATCTCTTTTACCGTGGTATTCGTCCAGCACTCAACGTGGGACTTTCCGTGTCTCGTGTGGGATCTGCGGCACAGACCAAGGCGATGAAGAAGGTGGCTGGAAAGTTGCGTCTCGACCTCGCTCAATTTCGTGAGCTTGAAGCATTTGCGCAGTTTGCGACGGATCTTGATGAGGGAACACGAAAGCAGATTGAACTCGGTCGCCGCACCACGGAAATCTTGAAGCAGCCTCAGTACCAGCCAATGGCTGTTGAACTTCAGGTGGCTGTGCTGTACGCCGTGACAAATGGCTATCTTAATGAAGTGGCTGTGGAAGATGTGGTGAAGTGGGAGGCGGCGTTTAGTCAGTACATGCAAAGTTCAGGTGCCTCTATCTTGGAAGCGCTTCGAACGGAAAAGCAGCTCACGGATGAGATTGTTGAGAAATTAAAGCAGATCATCACCGATTTTAACCAACAGTTTGAAGCCTAAGCATGCCCGTCCAAACACGTGTCATTAAACGAAGAATCAAGTCGGTAAAGAACACGCGAAAGATCACCAAGGCCATGGAGCTCGTTGCAGCGAGCAAAATGCGTAAGGCGGTCAATTCGGTACTCGGAACCCGTCCCTATTCGAAGCTTGCTTGGAACACCGTGCTTTCGATTGGCCAGGCTGTTGATACGTCACTTCACCCACTTCTCAAAGAACCTGATGAAGTCAAGCGGGTGCTCATGATTCTCATTACATCTGATCGTGGACTTGCAGGAGGGTACAACACCAACATGATTCGAGCGGCACGGCAGAAGGTCAAAGAGCTTGGTTCGAGTGTCGAGATTGAAACGGTTTGTATCGGGAAGAGGGGAGCAGATGCAATGAGACGTTTGAACCTTCCTGTCATTGCAAGTTTCACAGACGTGACTAACAACACGAAGTTTGAAGAAGTTCTGCCTATCGGACGCATGGTGATCGATGAATTCACAAAGGGCACGTACGATAAAGTCATCATCGCCTACACAGACTTCATCAGTGCGATCACACAAAAGCCAATCATTCTTGATCTTTTGCCACTCGGCACACCGGAAGCAACAGCAGAGATTGGAGGGATGGAAAAAGAAGCAGCAGAGAAAACATTTACAGAAGCAAAGGAGTACACATTCGAACCTTCGCCTCGTGGAGTCCTCGACAAAATTCTTCCACGACTGGTTGAGACCATGGTCTACCAAGCGGTACTCGAAGCGGCTGCGTCAGAGCATTCATCACGCATGATGGCCATGAGGAGTGCCTCAGATGCCGCAGGAGACATGATCGACGACCTCACCTTCACCTTTAACCAAGCCCGCCAAGCGGGAATTACTCAAGAGATCGCTGAGATCTCAAGCGGAAAAGCCGCTCTTGAGGGATAAGATGTATGAAAAAAGGAATAATCGCACAAGTCATCGGACCAGTCGTAGACGTCCGATTTGAAGAAGGAGAGCTTCCTGAGATCCTCACGGCTCTTGAGGTCAAGCATGGGGAAGCGGTACTTACATTGGAGGTGGCGCAACACACAGGAAATGGTGTGGTGCGCGCTATCGCCATGTCTTCAACGGATGGACTTCAGCGTGGCATGGATGTTCAAAACACGGGAAAGCCTATTGCAGTCCCTGTTGGTCCAGGCACACTCGGTCGCATGTTTAATGTGACGGGTGGTGAAATTGATGGATTAGGAAAGGTCACATCAGACCGACTAGATCCAATTCACCGAAACGCTCCCTCGTTTGCGGACCAAGCAACGAAGGATGAAGTGTTTGAAACAGGTATTAAAGTTATCGATCTTATTTGTCCGTTCTTGAAGGGAGGAAAGACGGGTCTGTTTGGTGGTGCTGGTGTGGGAAAGACCGTTCTTATTCAGGAGCTCATTCACAACATCGCAAAAGAGCACGGAGGGTACTCAGTGTTTGCCGGAGTGGGAGAGCGCACCCGCGAAGGAAATGATCTTTACGAAGAAATGAAAGAGTCGGGTGTGCTCGATAAGACAGCACTCGTCTTCGGTCAGATGAACGAGCCGCCAGGAGCCCGCGCACGCGTGGCCCTTACAGGTCTCACCCTCGCAGAGTATTTTCGTGATGATGAAGGTCGAGATGTGCTGCTCTTTATTGATAACATTTTTCGATTCACCCAAGCGGGTTCTGAGGTGTCATCTCTGCTCGGACGTATTCCGTCCGCTGTGGGATACCAACCAAACCTCGCAACTGAGATGGGAGCCATGCAGGAGCGTATTACTTCAACCAAGAAGGGATCTATTACGTCGATTCAGGCGGTGTATGTGCCAGCCGATGACCTCACAGATCCAGCGCCTGCAACGACCTTTGGACACCTTGATTCAACCGTGGTGCTCGCTCGTTCACTCGCCGAGCTCGGTATTTATCCGGCTGTAGATCCACTGGACTCAAGTTCAACCATTCTTGATCCAAACATTGTGGGCGAAGAGCACTATGATGTTGCTCGTGGCGTGCAGAAGGTGCTTCAGCGCTACAAGGACCTCCAGGATATCATTGCAATTCTGGGTATGGATGAGCTTTCAGATGAAGACAAACTGACGGTTGCACGTGCTCGTAAGATCCAGAAATTCCTTTCTCAGCCATTTTTCGTGGCCGAGCAGTTCACGGGATCACCTGGTAAGTATGTAACGCGTGAGGACACCGTACGCAGTTTCAAGGAGATTCTTGATGGGAAATATGACGACCTTCCAGAGCAGGCCTTCTACCTCAAGGGAACGATTGAGGAAGTGATTGAAGCAGCGAAGGAAATGAAGTAACGGCAGCCTCAGTTGCCTTGATGTACGTATGGCAAAATTAACACTCAACATCGTGACACCAGAAAAAATCGTTTACGAAGACGTAGTTGATTCTGTTTCGGTGATGACCGAAATGGGTGAGGTGACGGTGTTGCCAAATCATGTGCCTCTCGTGGCTAATTTGCGCGCTGGTGAGCTTCGGCTTAAGAAGGATGGGGAAGAGCACTACCTGGTGGCGTCTACGGGGTTTCTCCAGGTTCGTCCTGGAAACCAGGTTGTCATTTTGGCCGACAGCGCTGAACGCGCAGATGAACTCGAACTTGCACAGATTGAAGAGGCTCGTGAGCGTGCCCGTAAGATGCTCGAAGAAAAGCGTCATGGCGACGATGTGGCCTTTGCAGACGCTGCAGCCATGATGGAACGTGAGCTTGCACGCTATCGTGTAGCAAGCAAGCGAAAGAAGTATCGGGATGTGGGTGGAAGCAAGCCAGGAGCTTAAAAAAAGTAAAGGAAACCACCGTATTTAACGGTGGTTTTTGATTATGAGGAAAAACCGCCGGCTTTAGCCGGCGTGTGCGTTTAACGGCGTAGCC
>PFWU01000020.1 GCA_002791295.1 Candidatus Uhrbacteria bacterium CG_4_9_14_3_um_filter_50_9 | reverse complement strand
GAAATGGGGAATGGTTACGAAAAACTCTACAAAGAGCTCGTGAGGCGCATCAAACGAGATAAAACTCATCTTGGATTTAACCCAGGCAACCAACAAATCCGTGAGCTCAAACCTGAACTTTATGACCTCATCAAGGATACGACCGTTCTGTTTGTGAATGTTGAGGAGGGTCAACGAATTATCAAAAATCGTCGGGTGGGCATCAAGACGCTGGCGGAACGCTTGTACAAACTCGGACCAGAAGAAGTCATCATCACCGATGGACGAAACGGGGCCTATGGCTACGACGGAACCAACCTCTATCAGATTCCGATCTTCCCAGGACCACGCATTGAGGCAACAGGTGCGGGAGATTCATTTGCCTCTGCGTATCTTGGAGCAAAGATGCATGGCCTTTCAATGGCAGAAGGTCTGAGGTGGGGAACGGTCAACTCTGCCGAGGTGGTGCTCCACATCGGTCCGACACGTGGTCTTTTGACCCATCGACAAATTGAATTACGATTAAAAAAGAATCCGAAGCACCAAGCCCAGGTAATTTGAAAGCCACCCGCTGCGTGACGGGTGGCTTCGTGGGTGATCTCAGAATCGACGGCGGCGACAGCGCCAGGGATAGCTCCCGCTCCCCTCCCGGACGAACTCGACTGGGATGAAGCAGGAAAACTCACCCTCGTGAGCGCTGAAGAACGCCAATGCATCCGAGAGAATGCCTCCCGAAGCGACCGAGGTTCGAGCGACATGCAGGAAGCCTTCGACGCGTGGAGCAAAGGGTTCGAGCGTGTCGAAACCACTCTTCACCGGCGCCCCAGGTCCACCCTCCTGCCACCAGGTCGGGTGCGTCAGATGACCACCCTGCCCACCGTAGGTCAGACGGGATGCATCCAAGACCGGCACTCCATCGACCATCACGATCGTGGGGCCACCATAGCCCTCCTGTCGCCAGGTGGGATGCACGCGATCGATCGCGTGCTTGAGCTGTTCGATCGGGTCCATGACCACCTCCAGGTGAAAGAATCGAACCACCCAAACTACATCAAAATCCCTTATTTGTCAACTATTATGCTTGTTTCTTTAAAGAAAGTCCTTGAAAAAGCCAGACGTGAAAACTACGCCGTAGGGTCTTTTAACATCAACAATCTTGAATTCCTGCAAGCGATCATGGAGGCTGCTGAAGCTGAAAAATCTCCCGTTATTATCTCCACCAGCGAAGGAGCGATTGAGTATGCTGGGATGGCCGAGCTTGGCCTCCTCACACACCTCGCGGCCGAGAGATCAAAACACCCGGTCGTCTTTCATCTGGATCACGGGAAAAATTACGACCTTGTTGTTGAGGCGATCAAGTCTGGTCTCTATACCTCTGTGATGTACGACGGCTCTTCCCTTCCGTACAAAGAAAATGTCCGCACAACAAAAAAGATTGTGACCATGGCGCACAAGCAGGGCATCAGCGTGGAGGCAGAACTTGGAGCCATCGCGGGCATTGAGGACTTTGTCTCTGTTGAAGAAAAAAATGCACACCTCACGGACCCTGAGCAAGCGGAAGACTTCGTGCGTCAGACCGGCTGCGACGCACTCGCAATCGCTATCGGTACGAGTCATGGGGCTTATAAATTCACAGAAGATTCAGCACTCGACTTTAAACGCCTTGAAGCGATCAAGCAGCATGTGAAGATTCCACTCGTCCTTCATGGCGCTTCAGGAATCCCTGAGAACATTAAAAAAATCTGCACAAAATACGGATGTAGGATTAGCAAAGCCAAAGGCGTCTCAGATGCGCACATCAAGCGCGCTGTAAAACTAGGGGTGAACAAGGTCAACATCGACTCAGACCTACGCATCGCCTTCGATGCGGGTGTCCGCAGATTCCTCCACGACAACCCTGAAGTTATTGATCCCCGCAAAATTCTCGGCCCAGCCAAAGAACTCATGACTCGGGTCGTCAGACACAAGATGCGACTATTTGGCTCAGCTAAAAAGGGATAGAGACTAAATCGGCTTTCATAAGCCGATTTTAAAATAGTCATTATCTCCACAGAAAGTTATACTACTTCTATATGTACGACGTTATAACCATCGGTGCTGGTCTACGGGATGTTTTTCTCGTCTCCAACGCCTTTATCGCTCTTAAATCAGATCAGTTTCCAACAGGTGTGGGTGAATGCGTGGCACTTGGGTCAAAAATTGAACTTGATCAAATTGTGCTCACAACAGGTGGTGGTGCTACAAATGCGGCCGCAACGTTTGGATCGCTTGGATTCAAAACAGGTGCGATCTGTAAGGTGGGAGACGATTCTCCAGGCCGTGATGTCAAAGAAGACTTAAAACGATTCGGTGTGAGCACTCGTCTTGTTAAAACGGTAAAAGGCCATACAGGTTACTCAACCTTATTGACAATGAAAGACGGGGAACGAACGGTTCTGGTCTATCGTGGTGTGAGCGCTAAATTGACTCCGGCAGATATTGATTTCTCTGCGTTCAAACGAACCAAGTGGGTTTACCTAACCTCACTCGGTGGAAACATGGCACTTACTAAACGCATCATTAAAGAAGCGCACGCTGCTGGTGCCAAGGTGATGTGGAATCCGGGTTCAAATGAACTCAAATCTGGCCTACAGGTCTTTAAACCCCTCTTACCCATGCTCACCGTACTCAACATGAACCGCGAGGAGCTTGAACTTCTAACCAAGGAGACGGATATTTTGAAAGGATGTCAGAAACTCCACGCACCAGGTACGGTCCGAATCATTACGGACGGAACAGAAGGTTCCTACGCCTATCGAGATGAGTGGGCTGTACATGCCGGCACCACAAACGCAAAGGCAATCTCACGTACGGGTGCTGGAGATGGGTTTGGATCTGGGTTCCTGTGTGGACTCATAAAAACAGATGATCTAAAACAAGCCCTACAAATCGCAACGCTTAATGCGGAAGCTGTCATCCAAGAGCACGGTGCGAAAAACGGCATCCTTACGAAGTGGCCTTCTGCTGTAAAAAAACGTCAAATCAAGATTAAAACATTATGAAGTACCACGTCTTTGTTACACGAGAAATTCCATCTGAGGGAATCGAACTTCTAAAAAAGAACAAGAACATCAAGCTAGAAGTCTACGAAGAGGACAAAAAGATCCCCCGTAACACCCTAAAAAAACGGGTGAAGGGGGCTGATATTATTCTCTCCATTCTTACGGAAAACATGGATGCCGAAATCATGGATGCCGCTGGCCCACAACTAAAGATGATCGCAAACTATGCGGTAGGATTTAACAACATTGATCTAAAGGAAGCGGAGAAAAGAAGTATTGTTGTGACGAATACTCCACATGAACAGATTTCTGAATCCGTGGCTGAGCATACAATTGGTCTCATGTTTGCCCTTGCAAAACGCATCGTTGAAACAGATAAATTTACCCGTGCCGGAAAGTACAAGGCGTGGGGCCCACAACTCTTACTCGGCACAGACCTGTTGGGCAAAACGATTGGGATCGTTGGAACGGGCAACATTGGCTCAGGTGTGGTCAAACGACTTCACAATGGCTTCGACATGAAGGTTGTTTACAACGATGTTCAAAAAAATAAGAAACTAGAGAAAGAAACTGGAGCTGTGTATCGATCATTAGCTCAACTTCTAAAAGAGTCAGACTTTGTCTCACTTCATGTCCCCCTGCTTCCTTCGACCAAACATTTGATTGGAATGAAAGAGCTTAAGCTCATGAAAAAAACCGCCTTCTTGATTAACACCTCACGCGGACCAGTTGTAGATGAAAAGGCTCTTGTGAAGGCCCTTGTGCGGGGTGACATAGGAGGAGCTGGTCTTGATGTGTATGAGTGTGAACCCCTTATTGATTGCGATCCGAGCGACACCTTGGAACTGAAAGCTCTCCCAAACGTCGTCTTGACACCTCATACCGCCTCTGCCACCCTAGAGACGCGACAAGCCATGAGTCGCATCGCAGCACAAAACATTCTCGCATTTGTAAACGGTAAAAAACCACCAAATACAGTTAAATAAGTGATTATGAACCAACACGTTTCGGCAGAGGGAGGAGGCACCCACCAAGAAGGAGAAGATCAGGGAGAACACAATCACCGACAGCCGAGCAAACCATATCTCATTGCCATTATTCTGCTCGTTGTTGCCGTCATTATTGTGAATGTCGTTGAAGATCGTTCGCATAGCACAACAACTACAGAATCCTCTACGGATGCTCAAAATGATGTCGTGGTCACCATTGATGATGGAAGTATCAAAGAAAACCTGAGCGTCAATCTCTCGGAAATGACCTATGGATACGGACTTGATCTTTTTGAAGACCAGGATCAAGCAAGCACCATTATCAATTCAACTCAAGGAAAACCCACCGCAGGGGCTGGCTCTGAAAGTATTGTTGCCAGTGTAGTTGAAAGCGCCTCTGAAAACATGGTCTATTTTGCGACCAAGTCCTACGACCCTGGCAGTCGTGAGACCTTTGTCGGCATCTATCACTACAACACCGAATCAAATCGATGGCAGCGTCTTTATAAGAGCACGCTCGAAGCCGAGGACGAACAAAGTCGAGCGTCCTACCTACGCGTACTTGGACGCACAGGAACCTACCTGATTCTGATGCGAGATTTTCAAGACAACTCACCAACCACCTGTGCCAATCTTTGGCTCATGGGTGACAGAAATGAATTTGGACTGATGCTCATGAACCTCGAAGATCCTTACGCGGGCTTCATCGACTTTCCACTTCCAGAGTTACTAAAACAGCAAGCGGAACAGGAGGAAGCGTCGTGCCTAGCAGAACTGAACCAGTAACCAAAAAGACCAACCTCAGGGTTGGTCTTTAAGTTTCACGAGTATTTTATCTCTCCCCTTCCTCCTTGGACACAAGTATTTGTCTCCCGTCCTGACTGACGTTCGCCTCCATCTCTCTGTAGTACCGCTCTAAATCATCTACATAATCCGGATTAATCTCTTTCCAATGCGCTCCATTGTAAAACACAGCAAATGCTTCCTTATGCTCCAAAATAGGAAAAAATCGTTCAGCATGTTCTTTTCTCTCAGCCGTCTTCTCAACAAGGAACGCAAGAAATAATTTCACCGCATTGAACGGGTGGTACACCTGTCCTTCTGTTAAATTCAACGCTCGTCGTGCCTCGAGTCCCGCCCCCTTCATAAGTACATGAAAATAGGAGTAAGAAAAGGCATTCTGGTGAGGCTCATATCGATGAAGGGCATACTGGCCAAGAGGAAGACCTCCCCCCTCTTGTTTAGCAAGTGCCATCATCGTGACCACAAGGTCACGTTTGTTCACGCGTTTTAAGATCCTCTCAACTTCCTGACCATACTGAGCGTCCTTGCTCATCGCATCAATAGCCTCATTGGCATACCCAATAAACTGCTCCTGTGTTAAATGCCGATCTTTTTGATCAATCGGAATCGGGATCCACGTTTCTACACGCAGTCGCTTTTCTGGAATGTTGAAAGCGTTTAACCGGTTGTGTTGATCAGCGAGGTAGTCAAACTCTGGGTAACGAGAAAGTTTTTCACGGATCCCCAAAATCGTGTCGCCTGGCTGTACATAATAAAACGTCACACCTACATCACGGAAAATACGCACACCTTCGCCAAGCTCCTCCTCACGCTGGGCACGTTGTTCCTTGGTCCACTCCCCACGCGCGGGAGTTACAGGTCGTAAGAAGTCTGGGTTCGTATCAAAAAACGCATGTTCAGTTGGCGTCTCATGCTCAAACGTTTCCATGATTTCTGAGTCCTCAGCCTCCTGCCCGTCATCCTGCGCAATGTCTGATGCCCGATCGACGACTTCCTTCCCTAGGGCCCCTGAGACAACCCCAGCCGCAAACAATCCTCCTGCTCTCAAAAATTCACGACGTGAAAAATCCTTCTTGCCTTCCATAAAGCTCGTTAGTAAACAATGACCTTATTGTAGGTTGCTTGGCCTACTTTTTAAAGTCTCCTGACCTAAAAAGTTGGTTGGTTGACAGCCCCAGTGAAGGTTGGTATCCTTTCGCTCGTTCATTGAATCAGCCTTTTAGGGGCCATTAGCTCAGCTGGCTAGAGCACCTGCTTTGCAAGCAGGGGGTCGTGGGTTCGAATCCCACATGGTCCACCAAAAAGATCCCAAAATTTTGGGATCTTTTTAATTGCTTTCTTTGTTTTTTTGATACAATGATACCCTATGAATCGTATTGCCATCGCCATCACAATACTCACGATCATTTCCCCGTCTCATGTTGCATTGAGTTTTCATCGCAACCCCGTCTCGATTCAGTCAACAGACAACACAATCTCAATAGAACTTGCTGTTGGAGATGAAATGGGAGGTGCAAACATTGCGGTTGCTGATCTAGGAAATGACGGGACAGATGAAATCCTGGTAGGTGCCGGCCTTGGCTCAGAACCACGTGTACGCGTCTTAAGACAGGACGGGTCAGAGATCGGAAATTTTCTCGCCTACGCACCAAACATGGGTGTTGGACTCAATGTGGTTGCTTGTGACATCACAGGAGACGGCTTCAAAGAAATCATCACAGCTCCTCAACGAGGGGGCGGGCCACATATTCGTGTTTTCGATCGCTACGGAGAACCTCTCTACGAAGGCTTCTTCGCCTACAGTGAATCCTTTCGAGGGGGAGTCAACTTAGCCTGCGGTGATCTCGTTGGAGACAGTGGAGCAGAACTCGTTACGCTCCCAGCGCCCGGTGGTGGACCCCATGTACGCATCTGGTCATGGGAAAATAAAATGGAACTTCAGGAAGAATTTTTCGCCTTCAATGAAAAAGATCGTGCGGGTGTGATCGGTGTTGTCTCCGACAAAAAACTTTTTCTTGCACAACAACACACACAAACTCCCTCATTGAAAGAAATTGTTATCCACAGCCAAGTCACAACCATAGATGAAGAAGAACTCGACCTTGATGCACTTGGACTCTATGACATCTTCGTTCACAAAGGAGAGGTCTACGTCACAACAACAAACGGAGTCATCTACAACACCAAGACGAACGTCAGTACGTTTCAGGAAACAGCATCGGGTTCAGTCAGTGCTGAAAGCAATGGTGAGACCATCTATACCGTCTCAAGTCGGTTCATGTTTACCCCTAGCACGGACCCAAAAAAGATCATTGTCGATATTTCACAGCAGCGACTCTATGCCTTTGAGTATGGTGTCCTCTCAAATACCTTCCTGATTTCATCAGGCCTTAATGGAGCAACACCATTAGGAAATCATGAAGTTTTAGCGAAAATTCCCGAAGTGCACTATGCCTGGAGTTATGGGCCAGGAAATCCAAACAACTATGACCTCGGTTGGATTCCCTACAACCTCCGTATCTATCCTCACATTTATATTCACTACGCTCCCTGGCACAACAACTTCGGACATACGATGTCACACGGATGCATCAACGTAGCCCTCGCTGACATCATGTGGGTCTATGAGTGGGCAGAGGAAGGCATCCCAGTCATTGTGCAAGAATAAGAATTGCTCGTTCACTTTTTTCAGAAAAAAAATTCTGTTACAAAAAAAATGATCTGCGTCACACAAAGATCTTGTTGCAACACAAAAAATTTTCTACAATAGAGATGTCGTTGTACGTAACGCGTCTTACGTAAACGAAAAACTTTCTTGCACGGAGGAATTCGTTTCAAGGTGCAAGGCTCGATCGAGCACTTAATCAATTCAGGAGGAACAATTTTGTTCCACAACTACTCGACACACTCATGTGTCGTAACAAGAATCTATGCCAGCAAAGAAGCGAAAGCCGGCAGCACGCAAAGCAGCTCCAAAGAAAAAGGCAGCAGCAAAGCGAAAGCCAGCAAAGAAGACCGCAGCTAAGCGAAAGCCAGCAGCAAAGAAGCCAGCAAAGCGAAAGGCAGCTCCTAAGAAGAAAGCAGCAGCAAAGCGAAAGCCAGCAAAGCGCAAGGCAGCTAAGAAGCGCAAATAGTTCATTGGTCCAACAAAAACACTCTCCAGGACGCGCCGGAGAGTGTTTTGATTTATAGGGTCTTTATAGCAATACCTTTTGCGATGGTGCAGGCGGTCCTTGTGTTCCAAAAATACTCACGACCCCGTACACACCATCATAACCAGGCTCGATCTCAAGTTGACCTGCGCGCATGCGACGTATCGCTTCAGCGGTATGTTCATCTGCTGCTGCACGACGTATTTCTTCAATGGGTGTATCGAGTAAAAGGGTGAACTCATTTGCCAGCTCATCTGTCAGGCGGAAATACTCCTCAAGGACACGTTTGGATTGAGGTGATTTCACACCCTTCACCTCCGCGATTATTTCAGCGAGTGGTACGATCGACTTAAACGGAATTTTGCGTTCACGAACGGTTTCTGCCTCACGATCCGCAAGTTCTTCCACACGGTGATGAACGCCAAGTGTGAGCTTTCTTTTGCATTCAGGACACCGACAGTCGAGTTTCATTGATGCTTTAGAGTCACACGAAAAATGGCACTCCGCACAACCATCAGAGTGGTACTTCCCTTCCTCAGGATAAAACTCAATCGTGTACTTAAATTTCGATGTATCCTTTTCTTTAAGGATGCGCACAAACTCGTCATACGTTGGAGGCTTGTCGAACTCAAACACGTTTGCCTCACGACCAAGGTTCTTAGGTGAATGTGCATCAGAATTTGAAACAAGTAACACATCATCCAAACCAGAAAGCTGCCAATTCATCTCAGGATTCGACGAGAGCCCTGTTTCGATCGCATAGATATACTTGCTCATCTCCTCACCAAAACACTCTTGAATGGAATCAAAGCCTGACTTGCTCCCAAAGATGGCATACCAAGGAGTCCAAGCGTGTGCAGGGATGATGATGATTTTCTCATCTATTTCCTTGAGAAGTTTATAAAGATCTTCTGAGTCCATCCCTAGAATCGGCCGTCCGTCTGCCTTCAAGTTAAATCCTCGCTTATTGAATTCCTTGATCACCTTCTCGCACGTTTCAATTGAGGGTGAGAAAACCAAGTTATGAATCCGCCGTGTCTTATCACCTTTCTTATAAATCTGACTCAATTCCTGAACAAGCATGAACTCGGTTGCAGGCTTGATGTTGTGGGTTGTGGGTTTGCATCTAAAAACCCCCTGACGAACCTCTTCAAGATTCTCCTTGATGTGCTGAAACCACTCAGGATGCGTCCAATCCCCCGTCGCCACAATATCAATCCCCTTACGCTTGCACCACTCATCAATCACAGGCAACTCAAGCTGCTTCGAGCACGCCCGAGAGTATTTCGAATGAATATGCCAGTCAACGATGTAGCGCATATATGGTAAGCTTTGAGCCTATGGAGTTATCAGACTATCAAAAAAAGGCCCTAACGACGGCATTATACCCTAACCAGGGGAACAACCCGTATTACCCAGCCCTAGGCCTCGGCGGAGAGGTTGGAGAGGTCCTCAACAAGGTAAAAAAGATCATGCGCGATCACGGAGGCGCGATCACGGATGAATACCGAGAGATTCTCAAAAAGGAACTCGGGGATGTGCTTTGGTACTTAGGAGCACTGGCAACGGAGTTAAACTTGGATCTTGAAGATGTGGCCAAGGCGAACCTAGAAAAACTAGCGTCACGCATGGAGCGCGGAGTGTTGAGTGGAGATGGGGACGAGAGATAGTTTTTACATTCTGTAATCTGACTCAATCGCAACCAAAAAAACGAGCGGGCTAGCCACTCGTTTTTATCTTTTCCATCGCCGCATCAACAAACTGTTTATGCCAGGTTCTCATCTCTTGCTCCCTTTTATCGTTTCCATCTGCCCATTTGCGAATTTTGAAAGCGGCGCGAAGGGAGGCCATGAGGTCCCAATGTGGAAGTCCTCGATAGTCGAGGGTGGGATTTTGTGATTGATACTCTTGGGTGAATGCATCGACCATCTCAGAGCCCAACACCCACAGAAGTTCCATGCGTGTGTTTCCAACATCCTCAAGCGGCTCTCCAACGGCAGAATCGACCCAATCGATCACGGTTGGTCGGTCGCCGTTCCACATGACGTTTCCTGGCCAATAATCGCCATGGAGCAACACGGGATCATTTCTGTATTGAAACGGCCAGTCACGTTTGAGGACATCTCGAATCTCACCTTCCCTAATCGAATCATCCATTTCCTTTTCACGAACAATAGATTCTCGATAGACGTCGTCTGTAATTTGCGGAAGAAACGAAACATCATGCTTTGCTCTATCAATCTGGTGAATCTTAGAAAGAATTCTTGCAAGATGCTTCACAAATACAAACGAATCTTCTGGTTGAAAAACCGTCTGTCCCTCAACCCACCCTACA
>PFWU01000022.1 GCA_002791295.1 Candidatus Uhrbacteria bacterium CG_4_9_14_3_um_filter_50_9 | reverse complement strand
GGTTGAACGGGTGAGACGGGGGTCTATGGGGGGTCTATGTTCTAAGAATGGTACGAGGGAGCCTGCATAACTAAATACTGTGCGGATTTTGTCTGTAACGAATGCGGTGTTGATTTCTGTGTTTTGAAGTGCAACGGACGTTTGTTCTCGCGTGCTCATCATTTCCAAGCAATGGTCAAGGCAGTTCTTTCGCTGGTCCTGACATCCATTCTCTACCGCACAATGCATGTTCATCATCTCTAAGCCTGGTGTGCTCGATGCATTGACAGACGAAGCAAACGACGCAAACACGCCCATGGGTGAAATGGTGACCACTGCGAGTATGAACAAGAGTCGCTTGAGTTTCGTGGGCATAATCTGCAAAAGATAGTACCAAACAAAAAGAAAATCCACTAGAGCCCCCCGTGTTTTGCGAGGGGCTCTAGTGGAGACTCATAGATTAATGGTGCGTTTTGCACGCACGTTTAACTGAAGAGTACTTCCATAGCATATATCCGACACCTGTAAAGGTCACGGCAATACTCAAGAGAAATACCTGTGTCTGATAGGCAGCGAAGAATGCGGCAAGGCCACTCACGCCGAGAATAGGAAACAAAGGAACGAGATTGTGTAGGCAGCACGCAAGCATAGCGCCACCGGAGACACTGCCTGAACCAGCCACCACACCAGCTCCACCGTGCTTTGTGAGTAGGTGTATGGCACGAAACAGTCCTGCCTGCGTTGCAAATCCAGCAATCAAGGGGAGAACGAGATACCAGTTATCCGTCATGAACTCAATCGGCAGGGTCCAGCTTTGCATGCCAAATGCTTGGATAAGGTAAAAAATGAGAGAAATGAGCATTCCTCCGAGAATTCCCCAGACAAGCACAGAGTAGATGGCTGGTTCCTGAGTGGAATCGGTCGCCTCTTTAAGTGTGTAGTGGCCAAGGTTGGCGAGCGTGTCAACGAGTTGTTGTCTGCCCACTCCATTTTCAGATGTGATCGTGAGTGATTTCGCTTTGAATGCGACGTGGGCTTTTTGGACGCCGTGCATGGCGTGAACGGCTTTTTCTATCTTCATTGCACATGACCCACAGGTCATCCCGTTTATGGTGTAGGCGGTTTCTACCATAGGTTATTGAAGGTGAATGTTGTGCCCTCAACCGGCGTCAACACAAGTGACCCGCTTGTTGTTTTTTCAAACAACACTTCCGCCTCCACATGGTGTCCACCCACCGCATTGGTTGGGATGGTGTGGGAGATGGACGCTTGACCATTGAGGGTCGCCTGTTCGTAGATCACATCCTGCCCAAGATCGAAACGGTGATTGCTTAAGCCTAGTGTGAGAACGGTGACGTCCTCGCGTTGTTCAATGCGTTCAATCGTAATTTCAATGCCATTTTGTTCCTGATACAGATCTGTTTCCAAATTTGTAGGCACCACGTCCTCGCTTACCGGTGAGGTGTCTTGTATCAGAAGGAGTTCTGTACGGTTAAAAGCAAATGCAGTACCTACTCCAGCGATAATGAGGAGAAGGATAAAGAAGAGGTTTTTGTACATATCAGCAACAGTTATCAAGTTTTTTGAGAAGTGACTTTTTGACCCCATCGCCTGCAGACTCCACAGCCTCTCGGTGTGTTGTTCCTTGCAGCAGAAAACTGATTATAACGAGCCCGATCAGAGATCCAATTCCACTGACAAGTGCCCCTTGCCAGGAGCGTTCCACGATCAGCATCACGGTTAAGAATCCTCCTAAGACTGTCACAAGTCTTGCCATCCAAAGATGCCTTAGTGCATTCACATTGTAATACGTCTCAAGTTTGTACATGAACCCTGTGACACTCATTCCCATCAGAATAGCAATTGAGGTTGTATCCAGAATGAAGCCGCGCCAGAGAAGAAACAGGAGCGTGACCCATGTCGCTGAGACGGCGACACAGATAGCACAGACATTCCAGCCGGTATATTTCATAAGAGATGGCTTGGTCAGAGCGACAAGCACTAAGAACACGGGGATTGTGACAAGAGGAAGGAAATCCATAGCGTTAGGTGAAGAAGATCAAGATGATGGCTCCAAGAGCAATCATGAATCCAGCAATAAGAAGTTTCAGAGGCACAGACTGCGCATGTTCGAGACGCTGAAGCTTTTCCGTCGTCTTGTTGTTTGAAGCGAGGAGTAGAAGGAGGAAGAGTGGGGAGACAAAGATCAGGTTGTACCACAGCATCCAGAAGGTCCCCTGCACAGCCGTGCTTTGCGCAGTAAGCATGCCGATGATGGCGACATAAATCCCACCAGAGCACGGAAAGGTGCATAGTCCAACGAGAAAGCCTCCGATGAACGAGGCAGGAAGTGTGGCCTTGTACATCCATTTCTCAAGGGTCGCCTTTGTGTCGAGTGGAATACGCAACTTGATCGGGAACGATGGGAACACCACACCAAGGAACTGGATCACCCCAAGTCCAATGACGAGATAGGCGCCGATTTTCGCCATGAGGTGGGGAGCACCTGAGATGATAATCGCTTGAGCGATACCAAGACCAATGAGCAAGTAGGCGAGATAAATGGCTCCAATGTAGACGAGGCCCATTTTCCAGATCTTCGCCCGTGTTTTTTTAATCGTGAAGAGGAACCCAATGAAGAAGAGCAGGACGGCAAACGCACACGGATTCAGTCCATCAAGGAATGCCGAGCTGGTGATGATGGCAAAGAGTCCCCAAAACCCACGCTTGGAAATTTGCGTTTGTGAGGCGGGTTTAGCTTCTTGAAGATACGTGGTGATCGGTTCATCAATCGGGTAGGTCTTTATGTCACCTGTAAAGTCCCACACACGGTATGCTGTTTCTTCGCCGTGCATGTTGTCTTGGTAGACCAGGAGACGTTCATATTCATCCGGGTGTTCAAGGACGTATCGGATCGTGTCGAGTGGGACATGTCCTCCAATAAGAAGGTTGTCATCAACAAAGACTTCAATATGACTTTGGAGTTCAAACGGAACACCCCATGCGTCATTGGTTTGTGTGAGCAGCGTGCGGTTTGATCGATTATTGATGTAGTCGTGCAATTCAAGTTCATACCCGTATTCGGCAAACAATGCTGGGTAGGTTTCTTTCACGAGCTCACCACAATCTTTGCAGGCTTCGTTAAAGAAGACGGCAACGGTTGGTGTTGTTTCTTCTTGAGCATGGGCAACATGTGCCCCTGTCACTAGGACAACGCCAAGAAGAAGGATTGTGAGAATGTGTTTCATAGATCTGTGTTCGACAGAACAGTCCCAATCACGTCAATCTCGATTTCCGGTTGATCTGGATCGGATGATTGAATGTAGACAACGCGTGTGATGGAACCGCTTTGGTCTGGGTGAACCATCGGATCGAATGTCACCGTGAGTGTGCGGGTCTCATTTTTCGCAAGAGGGGAGAGATCCATCTGAGCGGTGGTGCATCCACAACTCGTTGAAATCCGATAGAGCTCAAGTGGTTGTCCTCCGTCATTACGAATATCAACGGTCGCTGTGACAGGGCCACCTGCTTGGTCAATCTCGCCCAGGTCGAGAAGCGAAGAGGTGGTCATGATGCGAGCAGGTGTGCTCGAATAGAACATCAAACCACCCCCGACGATCGCCGCGATAAGAAGAATGAGTACAATGATGCGTGACATACGTATTACAATGCGATCCCGTGCGCCCCATCTGTACCTGCTCCACCATGTGAGCTATGACCAAGCACGTCGCCACGTCCTGTGGCAAGGAGATAGTCCTCGACGACTCCAGATGGATACCAAATCGCCTGCCATCGATAGGCTTCACCAAATAACTGGTCGTTTGAGTAGGTATCGCCATACTGGGCAAGCATGTACTTGAAGAATCCACGCGCCGCACCTGCGTGGGCACAACCACAGTTGCCAGCAAATGTTACGTTATTTGCGGAACCACAGCAGAAGTTGCAGGGAAAAATCGTGATGAGTTTCTGATAGCGTTCCATGAGGGTTGAATCGATTTCTGTCTTTTCATATTGTCCCCAGATCTGTAACGATTCGACCGGATCATCAAAACTTATTCCTTCAGGTGCGTAGAAGGGGGTGCCAGTAGCCATCATGACGGTCATGGCATCTGTGACCGCATCACCCGATCCAGGCTCGCCCATCACTTCTGTAATCGTTGGCATCATCTGAAGATGGGTTGTATTCCCGTCCTCGTTCGGAACAGGCATCATAATTTCCATCGCATTCGCCGTAGAGATTCCAAGCAAGCCAGCCATCAGACCGTGCGTTGCGCCCATGGCCTGGCTCACACTTCCAATTGCAATTTGATTCATGACGAAGACGGCAATCAGAATACTAAGAAGGTTTTTGTGTTGTTTAAATGTGTTCATACGTTATTCTTCAGCTGTTTCAGGTCTTATAAGTTCACCTGTCTCTAGATCGTTGTAGATGACTGCGCCGAGCGCTGAATTCTTTCTAAAGACAAATGTTCCATCCTCTTCAATCGTGCCAACCTGTGCCCACGATTCTGAGAGCTTGCTGTACGCAAGAGCCTGTGAGGAAAGCAAGACAGTTGGTGTTTGTGTGATGGCGTATTGTGCAATGAGGGCTTGACCTTCTGAGGATCCAGCATCGATGCTCTGTTCCGATTGGATCGTGACACCGAAGTTATTCTCCAAAATGGGTTTGTGTTTTGTTGGGTCGTAGCAGTCTGTACAGCTTGAGTCAGTGAGATAGGTGACATGTACAAGTCCAACGACCTCATTACGTGCGAGATCAAGATAGACTGGCTGTGAGATTTCAATCACAAGTGTTTCGTCCTGAACATCACCACCAAGTGATTCAAAGGCGCTTCGGACGTTTTCTTTGTCATATTCGCCCCTCACTAAAATCGTTGGAACCCGGGTGATGTTGTATGCCTGAATCAGTGCGATGCCTTCATCAGAGTCACTCAGAAAGGTCTCTGATTCAAGAACACGAATATCGAGTTTCTGGATCTCATCAAGAAGAATATTGCCATCCGTGCAGGCTTCACACGTTGATGGGGCAATAAGGGTGAGTTCGATTTCTGCCGGTTGTGCCGCCTCCTCCTCTTGTGCGACCTGCAGCTCGAGGGTAGATCGGGCGTTCCAGATTAGGAGGGCACCGACGAGAAGGATGAGTCCAAGAAGGAGATAACCAGCGGCATAGGAACGTGTTATTTTTTCCATATGCACGGATTAGCAGCCACCAACCATGCTTGGAAGAGAAGAGGTGACAGAGTCTGTTGTGCTACTTGAGCTAGATGCACTCACACTGCTACTGCTGGCACTCACCTGGCCAGAAGCAATCTGAAGATTCAACCCATACAGTTGAACCGTTTGAAGGACTCCGACAAGGATAAGAAGAATCAGGATACCCGCTTGGAGGGAAGGGAGCTTAAGACGGGGGAGTTTGATTGAGATGGTTTTTGCTTCTTTCTTCGTTTCGGGTTCATGTTCGTTATGCATACGAGTGTTATTAAAGTTGATAAAACACTTGGAGGGGAGCCTTCGACAAACGAACTTATGAGATCGCCCAGCTACTCACTGAGGCGACTCAAAGTTGTTTGCCTCAGTCCCCCTCAGTAAAGTTGATTAAACGCTTGAATACCTCCTTCGAGGTGAATGACATTGGTATAGCCTAGGTCCGCAAGTGTTTGAGCGGCTTGTTGGCTCATACTGCCGCTGCGGCAGTAGAGAACGATGGCTTCGTCTTTGTCGCTGGGGAGTTTATCCAGGTGATTGGCAATCTGGTCATAGGCGATGACCGCATCTGTTCCGTTGATGTGATCTTGTTCTGGAATATGCACATCAACCAAGAAGAAATGCTTGTCGTCCAAGGCGTCCTTGAGCGTTACAGCGCTGATTGTTCGATAGTCTTTTTCAGGAGCAAGATTTTCCGTTTGGAGCAGTACTTCACCTTCATGAATTTCTTGAGAGAAGAATTCGGATCCAAGATCTAAGTCGATTTCTGCCCAGATTTTTAGTTCTGGGATATCGGAGAGCTGGGGGTCCGTGAGAAGTGTTATGGTCTTGTAGAAGTGACCGACTGGCTCAGCATGAAGATTGGGGTTGAAAGAAACAGTGATCGTTCCTGGGGTTCCAGGATCGAGTACGGATGGGTTGATGGTGGCACTCGTGCATCCACAGCTCGTTGGGAGACCTGTAACGTGAATCGTTTCTATACCTTGATAGGTGAACGGGAAGTCATGCGTGCTGATACCAGAGCTCTGTTTGAGAACCCCGAAGTCATACTCTGTTTCTTCGAAGAGGAAGGTTGTTGTCGCACTGGAATCTATTGCTGGAGTGTTTGTGAGTGTCATGAGTCCCCACACAGCAAGTCCAAGAATAATGATGCCGATAAGATATCTCATAGGTTACTTGATCACATTGCCAGAAAACGTAAGTTCAATGACTGGTTGTGATTGACTGTTTGTCCTGAGCATGACGTTGCGTGTGATGGGGCCGGTTGCGCTAGGTCCATGCGCATTCGGGTCGAAGTTGACGAAGAGCGTGGCAACCTCTCCCGCTTGGATTGTTTCTGAAAGGTTTGAGCTACCACCATGCCCCACCATGCCTTTCAGGCCACTTTTACTTCCGTCAGCGTGGACAATTTGTGCGGTGGTACACATGCAGGAGGTCTCCATCCCCGTGACAGTAATCGTTTGATCCGTATCATTTGTGAGCGAGATGGATTGAGTGGCGACCCCTTCAGACATAGGAATATCTCCGAAGTCCCAAGTCATGTCAGAGATGGTGAGTTCAGCATCCTCAATAGGATCGATGAGAGCGGCGGACGAAGAGAAAACCGCAATGCCGATTAAAACCACGAGTCCAATAAGGATGCCCCACAAATAGTTATTCGATTTCTTTTTCATAGAATCAGGATAGCTAAATACAAAACACGAAACATATAGACTAAGAGGAACGCTCTTATCTGTTTCGTGTCTATTCTCGCTTAATCACTGATCTAAGAAGTTTGTGTGTTGGAGCTGCACGTTCATCTGTCGCAACAAGTCCAACTGTTTGGATTGGTTGATAAAATTGAACAGTTTTGTTCGATACTGCTGAAAGATCTTGATTCGTGTGAGTCGTAGGGAGCATGGTGACAGTTGCGTGGTCCACAGGGGAACGCAGGCAATGCTTTGCACAGCCATGATGTTCTTGTGTGCAACCGTTTTGTTCGCATTGCATCAGCTCTTGAGCAGGAGTTTCCTGTTCTATCGGTGCCATGGATGCATCTGCTGCCATCGCAACATGGGATGGAGAAAAGCTAAACATACTGCTGAACAGAACAGCCATCAGTACGAGTTTCATTGTACGCTTCGATATTTGCATAATACCCCTTTGGGTATTATGATCATAACATATATGCCAAGAGATACAACACAGCGCGCCATCCACCGTGTGCGTATTCTGAAAGGATTGATCGAGAAGTTAGAAACAGGAATTCAGGAAAAAAATTATTGCGTTGATCTTTTGAATCAATCCCTCGCGATCCAACGAGCACTCAAGAGTCTTGATGCACATCTCCTTGATCAGCATTTAAATTCATGTGTGAAGTCACATATGACCAAGGGAAAGGCAAGCGAGCATCTTCGAGATGAGTTGTTGAGCATCTACCAACTTGCAAGAAAAAATTCTTAACGCTTTTCTTTATGATGCTTTGCAAAAAACATCTTGGGGCAACGCTTGCCGGACTCGGTGTGGTTGCCTACGTTGTGTGCCACTTCTGGGGATTCGTCGTTCCAGCCGATGTACAGGAACTTCATGCGGATCTCCTGCGCATCTCTGTCCTTGGATGGAGTGGAATGAACCTCACGAGTTTTATTCTCGGTATCGTCCAGTGGGCGATCTGGGGCTGGCTCATCGGCGCCGCCTTTGCCACGATTGGCAAGTGGTGTGCAACGTCCTGCTCGATGGTGAAGAAATAGATTTTAAAACCTCCCTGAGTTTGTGTTCGAGTCACTCACCACAGCGAACCTGTCGAAGGGTAGTTTTTGTTTGTAGAGCAGAATGTTTTAAACAACGGTGGTGGTATCAATCTCGAGTATCATCGGTAGGTGATCTGAGATCGGAAGGTCTGGGACGTCAAACGATGTAACAGGAATTTCAGGACTCACAAACGTATAATCAGCAAATTCTTGGAATCCGTAGGTGCCGTGTTCATACTGTGGAAAGAGCTTGCGCATGTTTGATCCACGAGTTGTTTTGATGTCGTATTCACGGACTAAGTTTCTGAGCCCAGCTTCTTCAAACATCATGACACTCTGCGTGTTTGGCATGGCATTGAAATCCCCCATGAGGATTCTGCGTTCGTTTCGTGCATTGAGAAAGTGACGAATCTTTTCAAACTGTTCGATTCTGAATGGAGAATCTAGTTTATTTGCGGGTTCGGAGTTTCCATGAACACTGCAAATAAGATAGTCATGTCCATCTTGATTCACGACGATGTAGATCGCATTGTGCGCGAGGGTTGAGTAGTCAGGTGGGGTAAAGGTGTTGTACGCATTACAAATCATGAAACTTCCCGTCTCACGCATATCCAAACTTTTGCGATAAAAAATAGCAGACCCAAGTTTTGACTGCCCAGCGTACGGGGTGTCTGTTTCAAAATCGTCTTGTGTGGCGTCGAAAAAAACGTTGTGGTCTGGAAGACGGGTTTGGATTTCTTGGAGCAGGTTCAGGCGCCGTGTGCCTTCGGTGTGCTTGAGCTCCATGTCGTCAGAGCTCATCATTTCCTGAAAGCAAAAGACGTCTGTAGAGTCCCGATGTGTTTCAATAAAATCCATGAGAGGCTCAAATACATGCCCCATGTAGGTATTCAGAGAGATAATATTCATATGAAAAATATCCTATCATAAATTCAAAACATCGAGATATAAACACGAAACCCCGCAAAACGTCGCATGTGGGGGAGTGGGGTCGTAGGGTGCGGTTCGTGACCGGCGGTGGTTGGTTGTGTGGGCAAGGGAGTTCACTCCGATGTCTTGAGGGCGGCTCGGAGTGCTTTGCGAGCATAGAAGAGACGGCTCATGACGTGACCTTCCGGGATCCCGAGTCTTTCGGCAATCTCTCGGTATGTGAGGTCATCAATCTTGCGCAGTTGGATGACTTCTCGTTGTGCGTGTGGAAGCTGTTCCATCATTGAGAGAAGTCTGGCGATTTGATTTGTATCGGATTGGTGCGCTTGTCCTTGCGTATCCTCATCGCGTGCAACGAACGAATCTTGCGCTTCGTATTGTGTACGACGTTGGTGATCGATACACAGATTCATGGCGATGCGTTGCAGCCAGATCGAGAATCCACGAGGACATCGATCCAAGTTCTGATACGCCTTGACGAACGTTTCTTCCGTCAGTCTCTTTGCAACAGTGTGGTCTCGCACCTGTGCGTAAATGATCATGTAGATGCGTTGTTGCTCTTTTTCAACCAACCAGCGGAATGCTGACGTATCGCCACCCAACGCTGCTCGCAGAGCATCGTCATCACTTTGGTAACTCATGAGAACCTCAGTTGAAGGTGGAGGAATAGGTTGACACAACAAAAAACAGACGTCAATAGATTTAGCGCTCGGGTTCAGCTTTTGTGAGATACCCTTACAATGGGATTCTTTCTTTTGTCGCCGGAACATGAGATCACACGCAAATCTTGTGGAACAAAAAAAGACTCAATGACCATCGTCCGAATGTTTTTTATGCAAGAAGCGTCTGGGTTCAAGTGGAAGCTTTCTAAACTATGCATGTCCCAAACGTAGCCGATAGGCGAAGTGGGATTGACATTTTCCAATAAAATAGGTATTTTTATACGTCGCTTCGACGCATCTGTCTGGCGAAAATAAGTTTCTCTCACCATTATCGCGAGGATACAATGGGTCTGGAACCCTTCGAGCAGTTCATCTACGTTGAGCCAGAGGGTCCCTACACCTCGTGGCTGGAAACAACAAGCGAGAAGCACGACTTCGAAGCGTGGCTGGCGCGACACCTCCACCTCTTCGAAGCATCGAGGATCACCGGTCGTCCGTTGTCGGTTCTCGACATCGGGTGTAGCTGGGGTTCGACCAGCTTCCGAGTCATCCGCGTTCTCAAGGCCGCGGGACTGGAAATTGAGTACACAGGTGTCGATCCGTACCAACCACAGCTCGACAAGTTTCGGCAGCTCGCCGACAAGTCTGGGCTGACGGGTGTAAGGTTCGTCCAAGGCAACGCCGAGGAATACGTCCCGGATCATGAACATGATCTCGTGATCGCCAGCCACATGCTCTACTATACGAGCAGTATGAGCCGGTCGCTTGCGAACCTACTCGCAGCTGGACGAGAGCTGGTCGTGGTTCACCACGGTAAGCGCGGAATCAATACCGTCCACGAAGCCTTCGGGCCACATGTGAAGGCTGGCGCCCACGTGATCTCCCTAGATGACGACGTGGCCAAGTGCTTCGCCAGTCTCGACCTTTCTGGTCGTGTTCTGCATCGCCACAACTTCTCAAGTACCGTGG
>PFWU01000011.1 GCA_002791295.1 Candidatus Uhrbacteria bacterium CG_4_9_14_3_um_filter_50_9 | reverse complement strand
CCTTTGGTGGAAATGCCTTTGTGATAATCTAGGCCGATGCCATATACAGGGTCTAACGTCACGAGATCCATTCGTTCTTTGCCCACTAACGCCTGTACAGCTGCGAGATCTGTTGCGTCATTACATGAGATGCGATGCACTCCCAGCTGATAGATTTCACCAAACTTTGCTTTGGGTTTCTTAATCGCTTTGACCGCTTTTTCAAGATCGAATCCGTCGTCTTCAATGCTTAGTGTGTCATCCCAAATATCGCCTAATTCAGTTTCGTCAAAGCCAACATCTAGAAGCTGGTCTATATCGAATCCTTTGAGAAGTTCGAGGTCCCAGTCACCCGTGTTTTTGTTTAAACGTAAATTCAGTTCACGTTCTTTTGCTTCTGTAAGGTTAAGGAGCACAACAGGAATGGTTTCCATACCGAGCGTCTTTGCAATAGCAAGTCGTTGATGACCACCTATAACGATCCCTTTCCGCTTCGGGTGATTGTTAACAATGATTGGGTCGACAAGGCCGAATTGTTTGATGCTCTTTGTCAGCTCGTCTGTTTGACGATCAGACATTTTGCGAGGATTGTACGTTGCTGGCTTGAGTGTACCGATAGCAACGTGGTGAATTTTGAGCTGTGACATACAGTTATTAATCGTTAGGGTTATTTAGTCCGGCGATCTTGAGATATAGTCCGACTTCCGAGGCTCCACCTTTATTCATCGCATTGTCGCGTAGACTTTCGATGACATCCGGAATGTTTTCCTTCATTTGTTCGCCAATCATTTTTCGAACAAGCGGCCAAAACTGCGGATGACGTTTCCAGTCGGTTAAGGTGTCCTCACAGACTCCGACCGCTGCCGCAAAGTCTTTCTGTGTTTTTTGTTCTCGATATGCCTTTGGAGTCGCATACCAATAGGCAAATTGTATGAACTCCGCGATGTGGATCACATTCACAATCATCGGAAAATCCGATCGAATCGGTGCTTTAGTTAGTTTGGTTTCGGGCATAAATTGAAGCTCGTTTAAGCGAATAATTTTTCGCATCTACAAACATGAAATCACAACAAAAAAAGGTGCGTCTAAGTGACACACCCTCTTCATATAGGACAATTTTTTAGCTAATTTTAGCTACTAATATTTATCCACAGCTGCACTACTTTGTACCTGATGATAAACGTTGGATTGAAATGCTGGGTGGAATCCTATATCCAGAGCCCGAGGTACCTTCAAGAAGGTTAACATCAGCCCTACAGACTTTTCGTCCCCACTTCTTTAATCGATGAATCTGTGACTTGTACGTATCTTCACTGGTATAGCCAGCTGACTGCTTTAGTCGTTTTGACTTCACATATTCATGATTGTTCTCAATAAGAGTATGTAATAATTTAACCATTTCCTTAGGAATTTTACGTTTAACATTGCTTTCCTTATTGTCTTTGTGGACTTTCCGTTAAGATTAAGGAACAAACAAAAGAGCTCACCAAACGAATTGAAGAATTAGAATCCTTGAATAAAACCATGATTGGAAGGGAGTTAAAAATGGTAGAGTTAAAAAAAGAAATTGAACATCTGAAGAAATCAGGCAAGAACGGAAACGATCAAAGCAAAGACGTCCGATAGAAATAAACTTCTTATAACCTGTTGAATGAAAAAAATAGTGAAAATGATTTACCCAAAGTACATAAGGCCAACATATGAAAATAGGCCAAAAATTATGGACAAAAGAAAATGGCTGGGTTGATGTCCTTCCGCAAACATTTTCAACTCCTCCCCAGCTTGTACTCGCGTTCGGTGCGAGATTGCTTATGGAGGATGAGAACTATTTTGAAGAAATTCGTTCATTGTATCCCGAATCTCATATCCTTGAATGTTCCACGGCAGGAGAGATCCTAGGCAATTACGTACACGATGATTCCATAGCCGTCACCGCTATTTTTTTTGAAAAAACGACATTGCACTTTGCCGAGACCGATGTGACGGCTGCCGAAGAAAGCCTTGCGATCGGCAAAAAGCTTGCAGCCGAAATTCCAAAAGAAGGTCTTGTGCACGCAATGGTATTCTCCGACGGCCTTAAAATAAATGGGACAGCATTAGTGAAGGGATTGTGTAAAAATTTACCGTCGACTGTATCCGTAACCGGCGCTCTGGTGGGTGACGGTTCCCTCTTTAAAAAAACCGTCGTGGGT
Organism: Candidatus Uhrbacteria bacterium CG_4_9_14_3_um_filter_50_9; assembly: GCA_002791295.1. Lineage (GTDB taxonomy): Bacteria > Patescibacteriota > Patescibacteriia > UBA9934 > GWF2-40-263 > UM-FILTER-50-9. The sequence goes on along the minus strand of PFWU01000011.1, from coordinate 8,505 downwards.
TTAGACCATGTCGCACAAGAGGGAAAGGTCGTTCTGGTGGGATTTTCTGATACCGCCAAGCTTAAAATCGGCTATGGGTCGCTCGGGGGATGGGATACGTTTGGAATTGAACGTGTGATCACGAAATCAAAAGACAATGTGCTGTATGAGATTGACGGAAAGCCGGCGCTTGAACTTTACAAAACCTATCTTGGTGACAAAGCTAAGGAGTTGCCAAGTGCGGGCCTTCTTTATCCTCTTCGAATGAAGGTAGGTGACGAGAAAAAAACAGAAGTGGCAAGAACGATCTTGGGAATTAACGAGAGTGAGGGAAGCATCACCTTTGCCGGTGATATGCCTGAAGGTGCCACAGTAACGCTGATGAAGGCCAATTTTGAAAGATTAATTGACGGCGCTGCCGGCGCGGGCACGATGAGCACAGAACCTTTGGGGGGGAAAAAGCGCCGAACTTGCCATACTCATCAGCTGTGTTGGCAGAAAGCTGGTTCTTAAAGAACGGACCGAAGAAGAAGTGGAAGCAGTCAGGTCAGCGATCGGCGACAAACCTGCGATCATTGGTTTTTACTCTTATGGGGAACTTTGTCCCATTGCTTCAACCGAAAAACAGTGTCGACTCCACAATCAAACAATGACCGTCACGACGTTTAGGGAAGATTGGGTTGAGATAATTTCTTGTCATGCACCACATACTGAAGAGACAAATTAAACGTTACCTTGGCACGCATGCTACCCCACCGCCGGAATGGAGGGAACTTTTTGAATCAGTAAGCAGAACCTATGCCGACTTTGATGAGGATCGAGTATTTTTAGATCATTCACTTGAACTGAGCTCAAAAGAATTTTTGGAAAGCAATCGTCGTCTTGAAAAAACCAGGTTACAAGTTGAAAAACAAGCCGAAGGTCTGGCGAGGGAAGTTGCCAAGCGTACAAAAGATTTGGACAAGAGAGTGGTGGAGCTTGAACAGGCAAAGATCGCCGCCCGAAATGTCCTTGAGGACTTGCAGGTTGAAAAAGAAAAACTTGATTATGCCAAAATCAAAGAAGAGGCCCTAGCCAATGATTTGAAAAAATTCAAACTGGCGGTTGACAACGCTTCTGAGCTAATCGTTATCGCTGATCCGGAAGGAATTCTCATTTACGGCAATAAGGCAATGGAAACCATCACTGGTTATACGGTGGCTGAAGCGATTGGGAAAAAAACTGGTGCGCTTTGGAAAACTCCCAAGCCTATCGAGTATTACAAGAAGTTTTGGGAGACCATCAAGATACAAAAGCAAACGTTCAAATCCGAAATTCAAAACAGAAGAAAAAACGGTCAATTGTATACGTCGATGATTAGTGTCTCCCCGATTTTGGATAAAAACGGAGGCATTCTGTATTTTATCGGCATTGAGCGCGACGTAACCAAGGAAAAAGAAATCGACAAAGTTAAAACTGAATTTGTGTCACTTGCGTCGCACCAGCTTCGCACACCACTTTCTGCGGTCAATTGGTATACCGAGATGCTCTTGGCTGGTGACGCAGGCACAGTCACTCCAGACCAAAGAAAATATTTGAAAGAAATTTATAAGAGCAATCAGAGGATGGTGGATTTGGTCAATGCACTTTTGAATGTTTCTCATCTTGAGCTCGGAACATTTGCGATTGAGCCGGAACTGACTGATCTCACCCAACTTACACAGAGTGTGATCGACGAACAAAAGCCACAGATTGATGAAAAGAAGATAAAGATTTCTTCTTCATTTGAAAAAGCTATTCCCCGTATTCTTGTTGATCAAAAACTCCTCCGTATAGTCATACAAAACATCCTCTCTAACGCGGTCAAGTACACTCCCGAGGGAGGAACGGTTGAACTTTTCCTCTCCATAGATAAAAAAACGAAGAATCTTCTTCTTAAGGTTTCCGATACGGGCTATGGCATACCAAAGCACCAGCAGGATAAAATATTCAGCAAATTCTTTCGGGCAGATAATATCCGAGGGAAAGATACCGAAGGCACAGGACTCGGACTCTATATCGTGAAATCAATTATTGAACACTCTGGCGGAGACGTCTGGTTTGAGTCTGAGGAAAATAAAGGATCTACCTTTTTTGTCACGCTTCCCCCGGAAGGGATGAAAAAGAAAGAAGGAACCAAGACCCTTGCTTAATGGATCGTTCCGACTTTGTCCCATTGTGTACAAAATGCCGTTGCGCCTTGTTTTGAATCAGAAAACCACCCATGCATTGGGTGGTTCGTTGGTCACTGTTCGACGGTCGGCATCAACCCTGAATGGTTGACCTCGACGTCAATCACATCCATGTGACAGGTACAGTCGGACGTGTCGTTCTCGTAGTCGAAGACCTGGGGAGCGCTGTTGTTGCAGCCGTGCTCCTCTGCGACCCGACGGGTTACCAGCAGCGTATGCCGATCCCGGTTGCTGAAGATCCCGCTGATCGTCTCGCTGTTGACGGTCGGGATCGGTGTCCAGTACGGGTCCAGGGTGAAGAAGCGCTCGTTGAGATCGTCCTTGGCGAAGGCGAAGCGGTTCCGTGCGTACACGGCAGCCTCGACCACCGAGAGTTCCTCGCAGGTGAACGGCTCGAGCCACTCCCCCTGGATCTCTTCGCCGAAGTAGGCACGACGCACGAGGACATCCGGATGCGCCGTGAAGATCTCTGCAGGAGCTCCTTCACCAGGCACTCCTTTCCAGATTTCGACGAAGCGGAACGCACGGACACCTTCCACCAGTACCGTCGATTCCGAGGCCTCACTTGCCTCCTGACCCAGATCGGCACTGCCGGCGGACGCTGGTGCAGCCACCAGCAGGACGAGGAACACGATCAGAATGCCCATCAGACACCTCCTTGAATTTACCTACCTACTCATGGGGCGGCATGAAGATACTTCTTTTTCCTTATCTTGTCAATCATTCAGCTGGTTATGCACACGGACGCTTGACTTGAACCCGTGGATCCGAGATGTTTGTTTTATCCACAGAATCTTATGAAATCATTTATCCCAGGTCCTCTTTCAACACCACCAGACACCCTTATGAAAAAGGGTGGTTATGAGCGTCATTGTGTGGAAGCCGGCCGGGGGTGTTTTCACCGCAGATTAAACGACCCACCATTCCCCCGCTTCCATGCGTATGTGCGTGTCCGTGACAACGGTATGGAAATTGATTTACACTTTGATCAGCTTGACCTGAAGCACCACGGAAACCATGACCAAGATTGGGCGTATCATGGTGGTCGTGTAGAGGCAGAGATGTCGCGCCTCCTTGAGGCCATCCGTGGACATGGTGCCCCTGGACACGTAAACGCCCCAAACCAGACGCCAGACGACACTCCAAGCAATCCACCTAAAAAACGTTCACTCTTTCAAATCTTGTTTAAATAGCTATCTGCTATGAACCAATTTTTTCCAGCTCCCCTACCAGATCATGCACGCAATATCCTCCGAAGACTCAGTTATGCTGAGCAGCGCACCCGTCGAGGACAAATCAGTTACACAAAACGAGCTGGAGGCGATCGCTTTCCTCGTTACCACGCCTATGTCGAAGATCGAAATGGTGGGATGCAGGTGAGTCTCCATTTGGACCAGAAAGAAGCGAGCTACGAAGGGACATCGGCTCACGGGGGTGAATATACGGGCCCACTCGTGGAGCGGGAAATGGAGCGCATTGCAATGTTTATCAAAGCACAATCCAGCACCCCGCCACCAACAAACAGTGGAGGCGCAAAAAAAGAATCAAAAGGGTTCTGGGGAACCTTGTTTGGATAATACTGGAATCAAAGAGAAAAGCACCACGGGTAACCGGGTGCTTGTTTCGTTGAACCTAGATGTCGGCGTGGTGGATGAGTGGATCGTTCACCTTTCGCCTGCCATAGACTCCGTCGAGGTAGTCCCGAAGACCTTGGCGCTCATTCGCGATCACCTGATCACCGGGGTGTGGCGCATTCATGATGGGAAGACGCACGACCTCGATCGGACTGTGTCCGTAATAGAAGTCTTCAAAACGCTTGAGTTCACCCTCGAGCATGGTCGCTGCTCGATCCATGTGCCACCAGTCCGTGACCAGGTAGATCCGCTCCGGCCACAAGAACATGTCACGGTTCCCCAAAGACCTTGCAACCGCCTCTGCATCCGAACGTGTGTTTGCACGCTCGTCGTAGCAGGGGTTCCACATGTGCCGAGGGATACCGGCTTGGAATGCCCGGATCATGTAGAACTCGAGCATGTACCCATCTAACGCATCTCCAGCCATGGTGAGGGGGAGACGGCGGCGAAGGGATTCATCAATCGCATGCATGATGCGTCTGACTGGAAATCCTCTACCCTCTTCGTCCAGTGGCTGACTGAACACGGCTACCGTCTCGCGATGATTGGACATCGATCTTCTCCGAAGTAGATATGCTCTTCCATTCTCCCTTCCGAAGAACGAAGAATGGGGACTGTTCTCGAATACCGCTTTAGACACATTTGTTCAGAATGTCGCCGAGCCGCCGGTGAAAAAAGTGAATAATAGCAGAGCTATTTTGAACTTTTTGAACCAAGGAGCAGGCACATTCTGGGCAAATGGGGCAAAGCCGGTATTCGGGAACAGTCCCGAAATAACATACTACTCAAGAAACCCCCAGAGCTGGTCAAAGATCATCACCTGCGTCGCTGAAATTGCGTCATCCTCGATAATCACACCAAAGAGTTCCTGACGCTCGTCCACAGACACAAACGCAACCTTTCCCGGATAGATGAATGTGTACGTCGGTGCCTTGTCGGCCTGGGTGAGCCACTTACGTTCATCAAGTCCGTGCGTCCGACCTCCCTTTCCAATCGAGATCGTTTTGACCGTCACGCGACGATGCACACGTTTTTTGATAAACCCTGGCCACGCCTTGGCGATCAAGTCACGGATCCCCTCAGAGGAATAGATGCGGAAACGCCGTTCCTTCGTGTGCTCTGCCGTAGAGAGCACATCCTCAAGAATTTCACGCACACCGCTCGCCCCCTCGTAATACCGAACGCTTGGGCGATGTTTGCTCTTTCCAAGAAGCGCTTGAAGCTCAGGCACGACATGGGCAAGCTTCGTCCGTGCCTCCTGGAGGGCCACCTCACGACGGGTGGCAATTCCTGTGATCTTTTGAGGATCTTCCGCTGTAAAATATCGATGGGTCTTTGCGTCCACATAACTCACGAGTCCATGTGTCATCAGACGCTTTAAGGCATCATAGGTTGTTCCACGATTCAATCCAGCTTCGTCAGCGACCTTTCGCAAAGGTGCCGTTCCGAGCTGGAGAATCGCTGCGTAGACCTGCATGTCCTTTGGCTTGAGGCCAATCAATTCAAGCAAGTCATCGTCTAGTTTAAGGGTGCGTGCCATAAGCGACAATTATTCGTCAAAAGAGTGTGGATAAATCAAAAATAGCCTTGTTTATAGGCTATTTCTTTCTCTTCATCTTGTCAATTTTTTCTCGACAATGATCCTCTTTTTCTTCCATATCCAGAGCCCCAAAGCCACCATGACGAGCGAAGCATACTGTGCAGGCGTGAGCCCCAAATAGCGGGTATCCACGATCGCCCCATCTGTCGCACGTAAGAAGTCGAGGAAGAAACGCATCACACCGTACCAACCCAAAAACACAATCAGGTAGGTACCAGTTTTGACCTGCTTCCGTGCAAGCCAAAGAAAAAGCAGAAACAGAATAAGACCGTTGATTGAGAGATAGAGTCCGTGGTCGTGCCTCACCCCGTCTGGATACTTCACCCCAAGAGCAAAATCCGTCAGTGTTCCAGGATGATCATGGATCAAGAAACATCCAATCCGACCGATAAAAAGTCCAAGCGGAAGTCCGAACATCGCTGTGTCGACATAGGCATAAACGTCGACCTTCTTGCGACGCAAGTACCAGATGCCCATGATTGCCGCCCCAAGAAACCCCCCCATGACCGATAACCCCCCGTGCCAAATACGAAAAAATTCGAGGGGATCTGCAAGATACAATCCCGGCTCGTACATCACATGAAAAACACGCGCCATCAAAAAGGCTCCCACAATGACCCAGGTCACCAAATCCCAGATGACTTTTGGATCCTGTCCCCTCTTCTCTGCCATCCGTGCAGCCGCAAAGGCCCCCGCAAGAATTCCCATCGCAACAAAAAGTCCCCACACTTGAATCGTGAGAGGGCCTAAGGGGATGGTTGTGAATTTGAAATACGGAATCATGATTTTTCTTCAGACGCTCGAGTCCACTGAAATTTCTTTTTGTGATACTCACGCTCGTAAGCTTCATCGCTGACCTCTTGAATACCAGGGACCTTACGAATGGCCTTCAACGAAGCCTCGTTGTCTAAATCAATCGTTGAGATGAATGAATCAACCCCAAGGTGATCTGCAAGGGCAAGTTTCATCTTTGCCGCAAGTCCGTGCCCACGAAAGGCTGGGTCTACGATGGTATGTGTGACACGCTTTTCTGTTTCTGTGTCGTAGATCCCAACGATCCCCAAACGAACACCTTGATCACTCTCAACAACGAAGTACTCCTGATCCTCAAAACGAGAATCCCCAAGGGCAATCCACCCCCTGTCTCCTTCAAGAGATTTAAAATAGTCAGGGTCAAAGGGCTTTAAGACCCCAATCCTTAACTCTCCTTCGCGATGTTCTGGTAATCGTTGTGTCATACCTGTGGCATTCGTGTATGCCAATCGGTTCGTGTTTGGTACTGATGTCCAATACGGTAGAGCATGTGCTCGTCAAAAGGACGGCCCATAATTTGTAAACCAACAGGAAGATCCTTCACAAATCCACACGGAATCGACAGGCCAGGAACCGTCGCTAGGTTGGCTGTGACCGTATAGATATCTGCCAAGTACATAGCAATCGGATCATTAAATTTCTCGTGAAGTCCCCAGGCAACGGATGGGCTGGTTGGGGTCACAATCGCATCGACCGTCTTAAGTGCCTCATCAAAATCCTGTTTGATCAATCGACGCACTTTAAGTGCCTTATGATAAAACGCATCCACATATCCAGCAGAGAGCACATAAGATCCAATCATGATGCGGCGTTTTACTTCCGCACCAAATCCTTCTCCACGGGTACGCTCATAGGTCTCTTGCAGCCCATCACCGGATGAGTGGTATCCATATCTCAGACCATCAAAGCGTCCGAGGTTTGAACTCGCTTCAGCTGGCTGAATGATGTAGTACGCCGCAAGACCGTACTCTGCATGAGGCAATGAAACTTCAAGAACTTCAGCGCCGGCAGACTCAAGGATGGCGACTGCATCCATGACGCATCGTTTTATCTCAGGATCCAATCCTTCAGCAAAATATTCTTTTGGAAGACCAAGTTTCACACCGTTTAAATCCTTCTCAAGTAACTCTGGGATGGTGGTGTCTGGAAGTTCAATAGAAGTTGCATCTCGCTCATCACGACCCTCAATCGCCTGCATCACAAGTGCAGCATCCTCAACGGTGCGTGTAAACGGACCAATCTGATCCAGACTCGATGCCAACGCCATGATGCCGTAACGAGAAACACGTCCGTAGGTTGGCTTCAGACCTGTCACTCCACAAAGACTGGCTGGCTGACGAATAGAGCCACCTGTGTCAGATCCAAGGGCTACAGGCACTAATCCTGCCGAAACAGCTACAGCGGAGCCACCACTCGAACCCCCAGGAATCTTAGTGAGATCCCAAGGATTTTTTGTTTCACCAAAATGGGAACTTTCGGTTGAGGAACCCATGGCAAATTCATCCATGTTTGTGCGTCCAATGAGTACAGCCCCAGCAGCCTTCAGTCGCTCAGCCATTGCCCCATCGTAGGCACTAGTATGCCCGTCCAAAATTTGAGAGGCAGACGTATTCCCCCACCCCTGAACCAACATATTATCTTTAAGCGCAACAGGAATCCCAGCGAGCGGACCCAAATCCTCTCCATCAGCACGACGCTTGTCAGAAGCACGAGCCTGATCGAGTGCATCGTCAGCCACGCTCAAAAAAGCGTTGAGTGCTCCATTCTGTTCCTGAATGCGCTTAAGTGACGCCGTAACAATTTCCTCTGAGGTTGTCTCACCAGAGGAAAGCTTTTCACTTAATTGCTTCACGGTTAAAAATTCGTCCATAGCTATTCAGTTCGATTTTCAAAAACAGCCTGCACCTTCAAGAGATCCCCTTCCCGATTGGAAAAATTCTCGATGGCACGCACACGGACGTTTTCCTCGCAGCCTTGGATTTCATCCGCTCGAAAAACATTTGAAATATCAGCGGCATGTTGCAACTCCTCCACACCCTCTGTGTCCAGTTCTTGCAACTTGGCAACGTAATTCAAAATAGAGCTGAGTTGCTCCTGATATTGGCTAAGCTCCTCTTCCTCAATGTGAAGCCGAGCAAGCTTAGCAATGTGTCGTACCTGTTCTTCAGTAAGTTTCATAGATAGATCTAGGAGCCATGAAGTTGAGTGAGGCTAGCGAACGAGCGTTCAAACAACTTTGAGTCGCCTCAGTATGCATCCAGGCGATCTC
>PFWU01000015.1:5879-11258 GCA_002791295.1 Candidatus Uhrbacteria bacterium CG_4_9_14_3_um_filter_50_9 | reverse complement strand
TCTCTTCACGTTCACTGTCTGAAAGGCGTAAATACTTACATGATTGCATACGAGGGAATGGTATCACCCCGTTGCGCTAGATTGTTGACTCCAAGACCTTATCTTGCCGCCAGGAGGTGATCCATGCGCATCGAACATCTTGGTCTGAGAACTATGTTTCTCATCCCATCCGTCAAGGTCTACAACGCCAAGTATTCCAAGACGCGTCAGAGTGTGGCCATGACGATTCACAACTTTCTCACCAGAACCTTCGGTGGCTACACCTGCGCCAGCGGGAACATCTACGGCTACTTCAGCGGCGCCGACGCCCCGAACGAATATGACGAACTGCGTGAATTCCGCGTGTCCTTCGAGGACGACGAAGCCGGAACCAAGCTCAAGAAACTCCAGGAGTTCTTGGCGACCCTCTGCCACGACATCCATGAGGAGTGTATCTACCTCGAACGCGGGCAGTGCACCATGCTCATCTACCCTGACGCATAGGTCGGACGGACCTATGTACTCTCATTAAAACAACCGGCTTTTCACCGGTTGTTTCTTATTCGTTATTCCTGATCTGCGAGCCAACGTTCGGCATCAAGGGCGGCCATGCATCCGGTTCCCGCCGCCGTGATCGCTTGACGATACTTGTGATCGATCACATCACCCCCTGCAAAGACTCCTTCAACGCTCGTCTGTGTGGAATCAGACTTCACGACAATGTATCCCTTTGCATCCAGTTCCAACCACCCGTTAAAGATGTTTGTATTTGGTTTGTGACCAATGGCAATAAACAACCCTTCGGCTGGAAATTCACTCACGTCATTCGTTTGGTTGTTGTAGATTTTGAGTCCAGTCATCTTCTGCCCGTCCCCAAGAACTTCTCTTACTTCCGTATTCCACAGGAATTCAATTTTAGGATTCTTCATCGCCCGCTCCTGCATAATCTTGGACGCACGAAGACCCTCGCGTCGATGCATGACGGTCACCTTCTTGGCGAACTTCGTTAAAAAGTTCGCTTCTTCCATAGCTGAATCTCCTCCGCCAATCACGACAATTTCCTTATCACGGAAGAAAAATCCATCGCAGGTAGCGCAGGCACTTACGCCATGGCCTTGATAGTCTCCTTCTCCGGGAATCCCTAGCCACATTGCCTGTGCTCCCGTGCAAACAATGATCGATTTTGCGTGAAACTCTTTGTCTCCAGCCTTGACCTTGAACGGCTGAACAGCAAAATCAACTTCGGTGACGTCTTCTGGGATAATGCGCGTTCCAAACCGTTCGGCTTGTTTTTTAAATTGTTGCATCATCTCAGGGCCCATCATCCCCTCAGGGAACCCAGGAAAGTTTTCAACTTCGGTTGTGAGCATGAGTTGACCACCGGGCTGACCTCCGAGACTCTGTCCTTCGAACAGGAGCGGCTTCATCTCAGCACGGGCGGCATAAATAGCTGCCGTGTATCCAGCGGGACCAGATCCAATAATAATCACGTTCTCCGTTTCCATACCTAAAGATGCTTTTGCACACGCTCACGAAGCTGTTCCTTGTTCATAGCCCCAGAAAACTGTTCAACAACCTGACCACCTTTGAAAATAATAAACGTCGGAATTGAAAGAATGTTATAGCGCTGAGCAATCTCCTGATTCTCATCAACGTTCACCTTTCCGATGGTGACACCATCCATTTCGCGAGCAAGCTCTTCAATCACAGGACCCATGATCTTGCATGGACCACACCATGGGGCCCAAAAATCAACAAGGACCGGTTTCTCTGACTGAAGGACGGAGGTGTCAAAATTATCTTGGTTTAATGTAAGTTCTGACATATGTCATCAAGTAGTTAATAAATAGTGGGCTGTTCCCAGAAACAGATGCCATTGTACACCAAACACCCTTCCCTCAAAAATACATCGCCCGGGGCTACCGGGCGATATATAGCCCCCGCAAAACAAAACTTCACATTTCTCCATATGTCTTTTCGCCCATCTTACCTGTTCAAAACTCTCAACGTATCTACGGATATGCTTCGAGTTTTGAACAGGCAATCTGAACGAAAATCCATCATGAATAAAAGCGAAGTTTTGTCTTGCGGGGGCTATATTTATCGAAGCTCGATCCCTTCGATTTTGAATTCTTTGATTTTTCGCTCCTGTGTGTAGGCTTCGAGGATATCTCCCTCTTCTGGCTTCACTTTTCCTAGATACTGCATGCCGCATTCCTGTCCAACCTGCCCTGCCTTGAGTGTTGCCTGACCCAACTGCAGTGATTTGATCTTTCCTTCACTGACATACTCACCGTTCCGAGAAAGTCGCAGCTGTGCTCCAGGTAAAATTTTATCCCCCTTCACACGACCACCAATAATCCAACCACCATCTGTCTTCTTAAAGTTCTTCATCACCTCAAACTGCCCCTGTTCATTAAGAATCTCCTCAGCGGGCAAACGCTTCTTGAGCTCATCAAGCACATCTTCAAATAACTTGTAGATAATGCTGTACTCTCGCACATCAACATCCTTGTCGCGTGCGAGTTCCTCGGCTGAATTTGTCGTCTGCACATTAAATCCAATCAAGATCGCTTTTGAAGCCTCGGCAGTATTCACGTCTACATCGGTAATGTTTCCGAGCCCGCGCTGAATCACCTTGACTCCAACCTCATCATGCTTAATTTTGTCGAGCATTCCAAGGATCGCCTCAAGCGACCCAAGAACGTCCGCACGGATCATCAAGTTCAACATTGCCTTTCCACCCTCCTCTTCTGAATCTTCATCCTTGCTAATGTGCCTAATCGAAGCGACTTCCTCCGTGGCCTTCATAGAGGAATCCGTTGACTTGATCCTCTTGAGGTCCTTGGCATTCTCAGGCACTTCCATCACATCTCCAACGGTTGGCGCGAGCTTCCATCCGATAATCATCGCTGGTGTTGATGGCGGAGCCTCTTTAATGTCTTCCCCTTTCCAATCCTGCATCGCACGCACACGACCATACAGAGATCCTCGCACACCCAGTGTATCTCCTACACGTAAGGTTCCGCTCTGAACAAGCACGGTCGCAACCGGACCAGCCCCTGGACTGACATTGGATTCAATCACGGTCCCAATCGCATGGCGCGCTGGGTTAGCAACGATGTGTTCCTTCTCCATGTCCTCAACCAAGAGCAACATATCAAGCAACTCCTCGATGTTGGTTCCCTCCTTTGCTGAAATCGGAACCATAATCGTCTTTCCCCCCCAATCCTCCGGCACCAAATCGAATTCACCAAGTTCACCCTTCACTTTATCGATGTTCGCTTGCTCACGGTCAATCTTGTTCAATGCAACAATAAATGGCAGACCAGCTGACTTAATGATGTTGATCGCTTCCTTTGTCTGTGGTTGCACACCGTCATCTACCGCCACCACCAAAATAGCAATATCAGCAACCTTTGCCCCACGGGAACGCATGACGGTAAACGCTTCGTGACCTGGGGTATCAATGAAGGTCAACTGCTTTCCATTTCGTTCTACTTGGTACGCACCAATATGCTGCGTAATGCCACCTGCCTCTGTATCAATCACGTGCGTCTGACGAATCGCATCGAGCAAACGGGTCTTTCCGTGGTCCACATGCCCCATCACAACCACGACCGGTGGTCGCGGCTCCAAATTTTTCTTCTCTTCATCCTCAATACTCTCTCGAATCTTCTCAAGCCCTTCCGTATCTTCTTCAACCGCTGCATCTTCCCCCTCCTGTTCTGCCAAGAATCCGAGATCCTCTGCAATAATGGACGCAGTATCAAAATCAATCTCTTGGTTAATAGACGCAAGGATCCCATTACGCATCAGCTCCTGCATCACACGTGGCACCGGGAGTTCCATGGCGGACGCAAAGTCTCGTACGGTGACAATTGCAGGAATACGCACAGGCTTCAATTCTGAAACATCTCGTTCCTCATCTTTCTTTCTGTTCAACCCCGACTTTTGATCTTCCATCTTCTGCGCAAGTCGTTCCTTGCGCTTCATCTCACTCCAAGCCCGCATGATCATTGATGCTTGACGGTTGTCAATCTTGATCGCCTTGCGTCCAATGCTAAAACCAAGCTCCGGCAACTTGGTGCGAAGCTCTTCTGGATGGGCTCTGAGGCGACGAGCGAGTTCTGTGATGTTCATGGTAGTTGTGAAATGGGATGAATACGTTCGGGAGTGTAGCCAAAAAAGGGATTTTGGTCAATAATGAACCATCTATGGAAGGCTTCCTCCTCATCGACAAACCCGCAGGCATGACCAGTCATGATGTGGTCGATCGTGTGCGGCGACTCACGGGTGAACGGCGTGTTGGCCATGCGGGGACGCTTGATCCGTTTGCAACGGGTCTCTTGATTGTTGGTGTTGGACGACCAGCCACACGTGAGATGCAGAAACTCTCCGGGCTCGACAAAACCTATGATGCCGTCTTTGTTCTTGGCGCAAGTTCAGATACGGACGATAAAACAGGTGAAATCACACAGAAGCCTGTCGCTGATGTTTCGATCGAATCTCTCACCAAAGCCTTGAAAACCTTCTCTGGTGAAATAAAGCAACTTCCCCCAGCCTACTCAGCGATCAAAATTAAGGGAAAGAAGATGTACGAGGCCGCTCGTGCTGGTAAACCTCTCAGTGCTGAACCACGCACGGTCACCATTCATGCGATTTCAAACATCTCCCTTGAAGCAGATCGCCTTGTCTCTCTTTCAATCCACTGTTCAACCGGCACCTATATCCGTGCGATAGCTCGTGACCTTGGAATAGTACTTAAAGGGGGTGGCTATGTTGAAAACCTTCGAAGAACATCCATCGGACCATTTAGCCTTGAAGATGCGCATGCTCTCGATGTGCTGAGTCAAGATCGTATTCAAGATATTCTCATTCCAGTTGAAGCACTTCTCCAACAGCTTTGACACTGACCCGCCCCTCTGCTAATCTCGATGGGTACCTTATAAGCATTCAGTAAGTACCCGTAGAAGCAGATGAGGGCCAGTTTTTCCGAAATTATGCAACGAAACGCTAGAACTCTAAGTAGTAGTCGATCACCTTTCTCTCCACGGAGAGAAGGTTTTTTGTTGAGATAAGCGTCAAAACAGTGCGATTTCGGAAGGGCCTATTTAAGGCCTTATTGGCTTCTCGGGAACACGAGAAGTTTTATGTTAATCCAACTTGTTATTGCTGCTGTCATTGCCCTTGTGGTCGGAGTTGTTGGTGGATACCAACTGCGAAAGACTCAGGCAAAGAAAACGGGCGACCAAGCTGAGGTGCGGGCAGAGAAGCTCATCGCTGAGGCAAAGACAAAGCAGCAAGAAATCTTCCAAGAGACGAAAACGCGTCAACAGGAAGCCCTCCTCAAGGCCAAAGATAAGGCCATGAGCATTCTGGATGAAGCCAATCGCGAGG
>PFWU01000015.1:0-5851 GCA_002791295.1 Candidatus Uhrbacteria bacterium CG_4_9_14_3_um_filter_50_9 | reverse complement strand
CCAGCAACGTCGCATTGAAAAGCGTGAGTCGTTATTCGATCAAAAACTGATCGAATTCGAAGAAAAGAACGCAAAACTTGACGAGAAAACAAAGCAGCTCGATGAGCTCAAACAAAAAGTCCGCGAAATTAAAGAAGAACAAGTCGTCAAACTTCAGGAGGTCGCTGGACTTTCTAAAGAGGAGGCCGAGCAACGTCTCTTAAAAGCAGTTGAACGTGATGCTGAGGACGCTCTCATGAGCCGTATCCGAAAACTCGAACAAGAATCTGAGGAAGAAATTGAGCTAAAATCTCGCCAGATTCTTTCCTTGGCGATCACACGTTTTGCTTCTTCAGTTTCTACCGATACAACCACCACCGCTGTCGAACTTCCAAACGACGAGATGAAGGGACGTGTCATTGGGAAAGAAGGACGGAACATTAAAGCCATTGAATTACTTACAGGGACAGAAATTATCGTGGACGACACCCCTGAAATCATCACCATCAGCGGCTTCTCCCCTATTCGTCGGCAGGTCGCTAAGCGTGCGCTTGATGCGCTCATCAAAGACGGACGTATCCACCCTGCACGCATTGAAGAAGCTGTGCACGACGCAAAGAAGAGTCTTGCGAAGGACCTTCGTAAGGCGGGTGAAGATGCACTTTATCAACTTGGAATCCCTGTTTCATCCATCGACCCAAAGCTGATCTCAATCTTGGGTCGCATGAAGTACCGAACCAGCTACGGACAGAATGCACTTCAGCATTCCATCGAGGTGGGGATGATCGCAGGTATGATGGCAGACGAACTTGGTGCGGATTCCTTTACCTGTCGCAAGGGAGGGTTGTTCCATGATATTGGAAAGGCCGTTGACCACGACATGCAGGGAGCGCACCCAGAAATCGGCTATAACATCATGAAAAAGTTTGGCTTTCCTGAGGAGCTCTGTTACCAATCTGTCGCTCATCATGAGGATCGACCTCGTACCATTGAAGGAGCCATTGTGAAGGCAGCTGATGCCATTAGCGGGGCACGCCCTGGAGCGCGAAAGCAATCACTGGAACAGTTCATTCAGCGTATGGAAGAACTTGAGCGCACCGCAAGCACATTTGAAGGAGTCGACAAGGCCTATGCGATCCAAGCTGGGCGCGAAGTGCGTGTCTTCATTGACCCTAAGGCCATTGGTGACCTTGATTCCTATCGTCTCGCAAAGGATGTTGCGAATAAAATTGAAGCAGAATTGAGTTATCCTGGTGAAGTGAAGGTTGTGATCATTCGCGAGACTCGTGCGATTGAATACGCGAGGTAGGATTGACAGTGGACAGTTTCTTTGCTATCTTTAGGGCAGATTATAACCACTAGGATATGAATAAAGCAGATCTTGCCGCACGTCTTGCGGACCAGCTCGATATCTCAAAAAAACTTGGGGAAGACTTCATTGCAGCGTTCGAGGAACTTGTCACACGAGCCCTCGTTAATGGCGAGGAAGTCACGATCGCTGGTTTTGGAACCTTTAGTTCACGCATGCGTAAGGGGCGAATCGGAGTGAACCCACAAAACCCATCAGAAAAAATCACGATCCCTTCTGTACTTGTTCCAAAGTTCAAAGCGGGAAAAGCGCTGAAAGATACGCTGAAAGGAAAGCGAGAAATCTAGAACCAAAAACAGGGCTTCGGCCCTGTTTTTTGATTGTCGACAGTTTTGACAACACCTGATATGGTCGCTTTGCGATATAGTAGCAATGATAAATGTAGGAGGTTTATCATGAGTGCAAACCAGCCCGACAAGGGTATGTACGTCGATTTCAGCAGAATTTGGGCGGAAGCTGAGTGGGAAGTCCTCTACGGTCAGCCTCAGCGGGCACGAGAACAGGCTAGTGCCTGGCTCGGCGTGGTCGAGCTGAACGTCATGTGCGGCCATGAAAGCTACACCCAAGCCTGCGACGACCACCCGTACGATCCACCCAAGTCGATGGTGATCCCAGCCGCAAAGGGCATCAGCCTGTCCGAGATGAGGTTCAACGCAACCTTCGTCCCCGCTGGTTCGCCCTTCGTCTTCCTCGATGAGCACCTCGCCGAAGTCATCGAGCAGCTCGGTGAGATCGCATACACGACGTCTGACCATCGTGGTTGCCTGAAGACGATCCTCAAGGACGATCGAGTCCTCGTCACCTGGCATACCCAGTGTGGTCCGCTCTTCGCGGAGCCCGGCTACGTGCCGCCGTTCAACACCTTCCTGCTCAAGGCAGACGGTCGCGAACACGAGACTTACCGGGTCACCACACGCCTGGTCGCTGCCTTCCCCACTGAGGAGGAGGCCATCCGCTGGGCCGCCGGACGTTCGGACGAGCTCAAGCTCGCACATGACCAGAACCACAGGCGACTCAAGGCAGAACACGAAAAGAGCATCCAGACTGCCCGAGACAAAGCAGACCGCAAGAAGAAGCACTTCCTCGAGACAGCGAGCGAGTCCTTGTTGCTCGGTCGCTACGAGGAACAGATGGCCGAGAAGCTGTCCTACGAAATGATCGAAACGTCTGATGCTCTGGTACAACGATTCGGTCGTAAGCACGCCAGACTGCACATGGAAGCCATCAGGACAGCACGCCTACGTGCGCTCAGCTGGATGGAAGTCACGAAGGCACGTGTCTTCGCTGAGCTCCTAGGTGAATCACTTACGCGCAATCAGCTCGTGAACGTCCTCGAACGTATGAAGCGGCAGCACCACGAGGGCAACTGGTTCCGCTACATCGAGGAGGAGAAGCTCGCCAAGCAACTCCTCGCCGAACTCGACCACCCGTAGACGACGGGTGGTTTTCAAATAGAAACAACCCTTTGTGAGGGTTGTTTTACGTTCGTGGTCGCGTTATCCAGAGTAGTAGAGACCCAGTGATCAGGAAAATTGCACAGCCACTCCAGACGAACATAATCGGCTCTTGAGTATCTGGCCGTCCCTGAATCGTGAGCCAAACAATGAGCGGGACAATCGCAAACCCCATGCGTCCGAGGAACGACTGGAGTGAGCCGAACGTCGCACGGTATGAGCTGTGCACGCGGTGCTGTACGAAGCTATCTGTGAGCGGCTGGAAGAGTCCTCGACCGAACTCATGAAGGACCACGGCTGGAATCGAGAACCAGAGTGCAGGTGCAATCGCAGTGAGACCGAGGCCCGCTCCGGTGATGAACACCGAGAGCACGATCAGCCTTGATTCAGACCCGAGTGGAATCGTCAGTTTACGTACAATCTGCGATGCACTCACCAGACCGAGGTACGCCACCACCCAGACATAGGCCACGTTGAACTGTCCCACCTCTTCGGTGAAGTAAATCGCCCAATAATGATTGAACGAAATCACCGCCCCGAACACGATCAGTGCCCCGATGAGCCAGATGAGTGCTCGAGAGGTACGGAGCTGTCGCCATGCGAGCCGAAAGGCTTCCAGTTCACTGACATACTCGAGTGGTTCTCCTTTCCCATTCATGTGCCGATGGGCCACAAACGCAGCCGCAAGCCCAGTCACGACAAATGGAACCCAGATGAGCCGGTAGTTCACAAGACCAATTCCAGCTCCAAGGAATCCACCGATGAGCATCAGAACACTCTTGATGAGAGCTTCCGTGCCGTATACCTGCCGAAGTTCTTTTGATCGACCCTCGCGCTGGAGTGCGTCTGTGATCCACGCCGTTCCCGCTCCAGAAATGAATGCGCCACCAATCCCGATCAAGGACTCGGCAAACGCAGCGCTCCAGAAGCTTCCGGCAAAGATGTAGCTCAGAGCTCCGGCACTGTAGAACGCACCACCAAGCTTCATGGACCAGGCACGCGATCGACCATCGGCGAGCATTCCCGTCGGAAGCTCGGCGAGAATCAGCACCGTCCAGAAGACCGTGTTCACCAAACCGATCTCGGCGAGCGAAAGCCCGATCGACTGCAGGAATGGCGTGTACGCCGTCACGGTCGCTCCCATTCCGATGTGAATGAGCACCATGAACAGGTAGTACAGACGAGCTGAAGACATACATCTCTCCGTTTTGGGAGTTGTCCCATTAGGGAACAGTCCCTTGAAGTGCTCGAAACAACCGAACACGATTTGTATCCGTTCTTCGAGCACAGTGAATGAAAACAACCCGGTTTCCCGGGTTGATAAAGGCTTGATTTTATTGGTGTTTACCCAATCAAGACTCCGCTACCCGGAAATGAAAAGCTACTTGCGTCGCAATCGACAGCAAGTTCGCGAATCATTCCTTTGTGGGTGTAGCGGTTTTGCATACACGTTCAGCATAGCGTGATCCGGCTGAATGTCAAATTGAAAGAGAGCCTGTGAAGGCTCTCTCGTATGATCAAGTCGCGAGCAGCGAATCGACCGGATTGGCTCCTTCGAGTGCCATGCGCATGTGCACATCACTCATGCGCCAGATCTTCACCTGGCGCATTTCCATGAACTGCGTTCGAGTCCCAACGAGATGGGCGATGTCATTCAGCCCCATCGGCTCGACGAAGATCACGAGGCGGTCGATCAGTCGCCGGTAGTAGTTGGCGATGTACTTCGACCGCACAGACACGTCGAGTGCCTCACCGTGGTTGGCGACGCCGGAAGGGCACTCACCTGGTTTGTGACAGGCTCCGGCTGCCACGCATCCGAGGGCGTACTTGGCGCCACGTGCGGTCATGACTGCGTCGGCTCCGAGTGCCATGACGCGGGCAATGTGGTCGGCCTGGAAGACTTGGCCGCTCCCGATGAGCTTCACCCGATCCCGCAGGTTGTAGCGACGTAGCAGCAGGTCCGCCACCTGGATGGCATCGTTGAGTGGGAGTGCCGCCTGACCGAAGACCTCCATGTAGGCGGCACCTGTTCCGCCTTCGCCGCCATCGATCTGGATGGCATCCGGCGCTCCTTCCGGGAACGCTACGATCGCCTGACAGAGCTCATCGAACTCGGTCACCGAGCCGATGGCCATCTTGAAGGTGATGGGCTTACCCGTTGCCTTGCGAATACAGGCGATGAAACGCACAAGCCCTTCAGGACCCACGAAGGCCGAATGCACGGGCGGGCTTTCGCAATCGCGATCCATGGGGATTCCACGGATCTGTGCGTACTCGGGTTCGATCTTCTCCCTGGGAAGAAAGCCGCCGTGACCAGCCTTGGCTCCCTGACTCCCCTTGATCTGGATGGAGACGATCTGGGGGAAGCGTGCGACCAGAGCGACGAGCTTCTCGAGGTCGAAGCCACCCACCAGCGTCCGGCAGCCGAAGTAGCCGGTGCCGAACTGGAGCTCTACCTGACAGGCGTCTCCGCCTTCGACGTGGTAGGTCGCGACGCCACCCTCACCGGTGTTCACAATGACCCCCGCCTCTGCGCCACCGATCGAAAGCGCACTGACGGCCTGACGGGTGAGGGTTCCGAGTGCCATGCCTGAGACGCCCACGAGTGGACGATCATGCACGACACCGTAAACACCAAGTCGCACACCACGCAGGATGGATGCGTGGAGTGGAATACGGTTGTCGACCCGTCGCAGGGTTTGTGTCCGACGCATGAGCGCGCCGACACGATCTGGATCGAGCCCCGACCTGTGGCTCTCCAGCCCACTGTCACCGTGGGCACTCGCCTGAACGGACTCCTGTGCACGTCGAGACGTGCCTATCCGCTTGTCGGGTTCAGTGTTGTAGTCGAGCTCCTTGGGCTTGGCCCATTCCTTGAACTCACGGTAGCTTGCAAGTTGACCGTAGAGCCGGTAGATCGTGTGCTGCCTCTGGCAGAAACGGCAGTAGATCTCGAAGGCGAACATGCCGACCAGATGACCGGAGAACAGGATGGGGCCCATGAATCGGAACGGTTCGAGACTCTGGTAGACGATCGCCGAACCGATCA
>PFWU01000008.1 GCA_002791295.1 Candidatus Uhrbacteria bacterium CG_4_9_14_3_um_filter_50_9 | reverse complement strand
TCCACCATCGTGACATCCAGACACTCGGGATCTGACGCCGTCGACAGACGGCAAGATAAAAGCCACCAGCGTTAGCTGGTGGTCTTTTACTGATTAAAATGTTGTTCTTCTTGAGCGGCAGATTTAGATTCTCGTAAAAGCGATTGAGCACGGACGTCCGATACATGCTCTGCTTTTGCTTGGAGCACACGTGTTTCTTGCGCGAGTATTTGATCAGCAAGTTTTTGCTTTTGTTCGCGATCTTTCCAAGGCCACGGGCTCAATGACTTACGTTTCATCTTGAGTGAGTCGAGTGCAGCGAGTTCAGCTTGGTAGACATCCCATGCGGTATCGAGTTGTTTGAAGGATGCATCGGGAAGCTCGGCTGGACCATTGTCGCGCAGTTGCATTTCCTGATGAATATCTGCAAGACCCGCACGAAGACGTTGTGGAAGCATTTTCTGACGAAGGAGATCTCGCTGACGGTTGATACGTTCGAGTCGAGCACGCTTGAACCGTCCTTCACGGCCAAACTTCTTGAAGACACTCAGCGTGTCATATTCTACCTGCGCCATTTCAAGTTGTTTGTGAAGGATGCCCCACTGCTTTTCTAAGAGTGACTTTGGCTGATACGGTTCATGCTGTTTTTTTCCTTCGACGTTTCCTTTTTGGGTTCCGCCGACAGATCCTGTCTTTTTTTGAAGTTGATTCACGAGTTCCTGTGAACGTTGAGCATCCTTTGCTTTCTGGAGCTCTATGGATTCTTTGATGAGTGGTGGACCAGCTGTATCAAAAAACTTTTCGGGTTCACGCTTCCGGTTTGGTGCCGATTCCAATGGTTGTGGCTGCCACTCAGATCTCATACATGTAGTGTATCAAACAAATGATTTGTTGTTTATCATTGCCACAGGGGGGGGGCTGTGTTTAGATGTTTCATCTGGTATAATGCTAATCGATATGAAAGTTATCCTCATCCGCGACGTTGCGTCGCTTGGGAAGGAGGGGGACTTGGTGGAGGTGTCCGATGGACACGCCCGCAATTTTCTTTTTCCCCAGAACCTTGCTGTCCAAGCTACGGCTGACGCACTCCAAAAACGTACACAAAAAGAAGAAGCCCTCAAACGCCAAACACACAAAGAGATGTCTGGGGCTGGGGAGGTGGCAAAGGATCTCGATGGTCGAGAAGTTTTATTACAGGTAAAGGTAAGTGATGGGGGTGTACTCTACGCAGCGGTGACAGGTAAGGATATTGCCAAAGCCCTTTCAAAAGAAGGGGTGAAGGTGAAATCTGAGATGATTAAACTGGAGGATCCCATTAAGGAACCTGGGGAGTACGATGTACGTGTCGAGTTGAGTCATGGATTCGAAGCCGAGATCAAAATCATTGTCGAGGAAAAAACATAAACGGGCCACGGGGCTGTCCCAAAACTCCGACATGAGCATCTTGCACAGCACAGCCGGCTGCAGCTTGGTGAAAAAACATAGAAATAGCGCTGCTATTCCGATGTTTTTTCACCGGCGCTTCGCTCGACTGTGCTGGCAATCTGCATCATGCGGAGTTGTGGGACAACCCCCTCCCGTTTTATAACAGACTTTTTTCTATGATCCATCGTTATATTTTTGTGGTAGGTGGTGTGATGTCCGGTGTTGGGAAGGGAGTGACGACTGCGTCCATTGGGAAGATTTTGCAGGCACGTGGCTACACGGTCACAGCGATTAAGATTGATCCCTATGTGAACGTTGATGCGGGGACCATGAATCCGGTTGAACACGGAGAGGTGTTTGTGACTGACGACGGGGATGAAACGGATCAGGACATGGGAAACTATGAGCGTTTTCTCGACATCGATTTGACGAGCATGAATTACATGACGACGGGGCGTGTGTATATGACGGTCATCGATCGTGAACGCAACCTCGGCTATAAAGGTCGTTGTGTGCAAGTCGTGCCGCATATTCCTGAAGAGGTGATCAATCGAATCAAGAAGGCGACCGCGCACGCAAAGGCCGATTTTACGGTTGTGGAAGTTGGGGGAACGGTGGGCGAGTACGAGAACATTTTGTTTCTAGAGGCTGCCCGCATGATGCACTTAGCGGATCCAAAAAATGTTCAGTTTATTTTGGTGAGTTACTTGCCGGTTCCAAAGCATCTTGGAGAAATGAAGACAAAGCCAACACAGCATGCCACACGCACACTCAACAGTGCGGGCATCCATCCAGACTTTATTGTGTGTCGTGGCGAACAGTACATGGACAAACCTCGACGAGAGAAGCTTTCGGTTTTTTGTAATGTGAAGCCCAACGATGTGATTTCCGCTCCAGATGTTTCCTCGATTTATCACATCCCCGCCATGTTTGAGAAACAAGGGTTGAGTGACGAAATGTTGAAAAAGTTTGGAGTGAAACCAAAAAAATCGGATCTCTCAAAGTGGAAAAAGATGGCAGAGGTTCAGGAGACCGCACAAAAAAACGTGAAGATTGGTGTGGTTGGAAAGTATTTTGAATCTGGAGATTACACCCTTTCTGATTCGTACATTTCTGTGATTGAGGCACTGAAGGCAGCGGCATGGGCGAATGGGGCACGGGTTGAGATGGATTGGATTAACTCAGAGGAATTCGAAACGTCGCCGTCGAAGCTTAAGAATCTTTCTAAGTATGATGGCATTCTCGTGCCAGGCGGGTTTGGCACTCGCGGCATTGAAGGAGTTATTGCGACCGTCAAGTATTGTCGCGAGAAGAAGATTCCGTATTTCGGTATTTGTTATGGGATGCAGCTTGCGTGTGTGGAGTTTGCACGCAATGTGCTTGGAAAAAAGGAGGCGCATACGGTTGAAGTGGATGAGACAACAAAGGATCCAATCATTCACATCAATCCCACGCAGTTGAAAAATGTACGAGAGAATCGTTATGGCGGAACCATGCGTCTTGGGGCGTATGATTGTGAGTTGAAAGAGGGTTCCATTGCGCACAAAGCATACAAGCAAGAATCGGTTTCAGAGCGACATCGACATCGCTACGAGTTTAACAACGACTATTTGGAAGCCTTAGAAAAGAAGGGGATGATGATTTCAGGAGTCAATCCGCAAACAGGACTCGTCGAAATTGTTGAACTCAAGAAGCATCCATTCTTTGTAGGAGTGCAGTTTCATCCAGAATTCAAGTCTCGACCACTGAGACCACACCCAATCTTTAAAGCGTTTATCGCCGCGGCATTAAAATAGCCGCTTTTCTAGTAAATTTAGACCAAACGCGGTTGACAAAACCGCGTTTTTATGATATCTTTTGGCGTTCTGAATTTCTGTCTCAACACGAACACAGGGAACAAAATGGACGCTATCCTGAGCATGATTCTCGGTCTCTTTACCTCGATCGCGGCTGTGCTTCTCGGTATGGCTGTGGTGAACAAGAAAGTGAAGAAGGGTGAGAGCGGCCTATTCTTCAAGGCCGCGGGCCTGGTGGCTGCTGGTGTGATCGGGGTCTACGGGCTGTCGATCATGTCGGGGGCGCCGGTCGGGGACTTCCGTCCCATCAGTCTGATCATGGGCACCTGGGGAGCGATCTGGTCCATGACCAAGATCCTCGGGTGGGACACCATCAAGAGCGACAACCGCTACAAGGCAGGGGTCGTGGTGGCGTTCATGATTTTCTTGACCGCGGCGTGGTGGCCGATGGTCAGCCGTGTGCAGGCGGGTGGGCCCAGTGCCCTGATCCCCGTCGCCACGACCCCGGCATCGTCCACGACGAGCGTCGGCACCACCACCACGGGCAGCACGAGCGATCCCTGCAAGGGGGCCTCGAACGTGACCAAGAAGCGTCTTGGTTGCCCTGGGTACTGAACGACCTGCCGGTTCCCGTCCTCTCGTATCAACGCACGAGGGGATGGGACCGGCTGGAGTCAATCTCCTGGTTATCGTAAAGTGATGTAGCTTCTAGATCATTTTACGATGGCCACTTCCCGGCCAGAAACCCGCACGGAGTACATCACAAGATGATCGTCTTCTTCTGGATCCTGAACTTCGCGATCTCCTGGTTCAACGCCTGGGTGGTGGGCAAGTCCTGGAACGAGACCAAGTACAACGGTGGCATGGGGCACTTCATGAACTGGATGGGTGGCATCATGTCCGCCGCCGGCTTCACCTGGTGCTACCTGATCGTCGTCGCCCTGATCGGCACGGCTCTCCCCGAGTCCCTCCTGATGGACGCCGAGCAGGTCCAGGCCATCCAGGACGCTGGCGGCCAGATCGGTCCGCTGGTGAACCAGCAGATGATGGAGGCCTTCCTGAATCTCGGCTACATCGTGGTCTACTTCCCGATCGTGGGGAGCGGCATCGCGATCACCCTGGGCGCCTGGGCCAACTTCTACCGCAGTCGGACCTTCGGCTCGGGTGCGGTCGCAGCCTACGACACCGCTGCGATGGTCTACAACATCGGCAGTGGCATCCGCCACCTGCCCGGCGCCTTCGACAACGTCGGCAGATTCTTCAAGAGCTCCGACACCAAGGAGAGCAGCAAGCTGCTCGTGCTCTTCCTCGTCGTCGGCGCGGCGCTCGCAGGCATCATCACCACGGTGCTCATCGTCCGCTCGAGCGCGGCTTCCGTCCGTAAGGACATGGCCTACCGCTTCAGGGACGCAGCTTGACCACCTGACAGTCTGCCGGTTCCCGTCCTCTCGTATCAACGCACGAGGGGATGGGACCGGCTGCGGAACGACTCACACGGGTCGTTCTTTCGTTTTCTCGGCTTGTGTATTGACAGAAAGACCTCTTTTCGTTATGATCCTGCCGAACTAACTTCTTCTTCTCCGAACAAGTTCGAATCAAATTTAACGATAATTTTTCGGAAAACTGGATGAGATTTTGGTGCACGAGTGAGCACTGAGGGAAACGACCTAAAATGGTCGTTGACCGAAGGGCGGAGCGAGAAGCCAAAAGATCGCCAGTTTTACAAAAATTTCTCTCTATGGCACATAAAAAAGCCGGTGGAAGTACGAGCCTCGGTCGTGATTCACAAAGTAAGCGCCTTGGCGTGAAAGTGAGTGACGGCCAGACAGCCAACGCAGGACAGATCCTTGTTCGTCAGCGTGGCACCAAGATCCACCCAGGAAACAATGTTCGACGCGGCGGTGACGACACACTCTACTCAACCATTGCAGGTGTTGTGAAGTTTAGCCAGAAGAAAGTTGCGAATTTTCATGGCGCACTTAAAAAGCGCATCTTCGCACACGTTGAACCATCTAAGTAAGGAAAAAGACATCGTGAGAACGATGTCTTTTTGGTTGCTGAGGAGGGTAAAAACGAGTACTATGAAAACACCTATGGATGAATCAATTGAACACCAAATTGAACGCGTGCTTGAGCAGGTGCGCCCCGCACTCAGGATGGATGGGGGAGGCATTGAGCTTGTGCGTTACGATTCTAAGACCGGAGCGGTGCATGTGCGTATGCAGGGTGCCTGTGTGGGATGCCCTATGTCACAGATCACACTAAAGATGGGGGTTGAGGCAGCACTCCAGAATGCGATTCCCGAGATCAAAGAAGTGATCGCTGAGGAATAGACACATGAGCAGACGAACAAAGGAGCTTAAGCGCTTCTTCAAACAATTTAGAGAAATGATGCGAGTACGTTCGTATTTTTGGACGGCGATGCTGTCTCTTTTCTTGTTGATTCTCACGTTTGCTCTTCCGGTTTGGCGTGTGCTTCCGCTTGCGAGTGAGCAGCCCTATATCCCACTCCACTACAACGTCTATCTTGGCGTTGATCGATTTGGTCCTCTGCGGGATTTGTTTTTTATTCCCGCAGTGGGACTTCTGATCCTTGTGGTGAATCTTATTGTGCAGACGATCTTTTCAAAACGAGAGAAACTACTGACGACCTTTTTTTCGATCGCCACACCGGTGCTTGAGTTTATTCTTTTAACCGCCATGGTGTTAATTGTCTTGATCATTCTATGACGCTTGAGTCGTTTGAAATCGTCCGTGTGCTCCTCCTCAGTGCCATCGCCTTCGTGGTCGCTTTTTTGTGGGCGCCGGGTCTGATTCGGTTATTGAAGCGATGGGGAATGGGAAAATCGATTCGTCCAGAAACGTTCGCACCCATTTTTGCCAAGTTGCACAGTAAGAAAAAGGGAACGCCAACCATGGGAGGAATCCTCGTCTGGTGGACGGTCTTTGTTCTTGCGATTGTCTTTTATCAAATTCAACCATTCCTTCCAGTTGACTCCATCCTTGCACGGCTCAATTTTTTATCTCGTTCTGAGACACTGTTGCCTCTTGGTGCGTTGATGGCCTCTGCGATCGTTGGGTTTGTGGACGATTACTACAATGTCAAAGGGATCGGACCAAAAGGAGGAGGGCTGCGCATGCGTCATCGACTCCTCATCTACACCTTGATCGCTGTGGTTGGAGCTTGGTGGTTTCGTGTAAAGCTCGACTGGGACCTCTTGCATGTTCCCTTTGTAGGGGATTTCAATATTGGTTTGTGGTATGTCCCGTTCTTCATTTTTATCATTGTGGCGACGGCATTCTCTGTGAACGAATCTGATGGGCTGGATGGACTTGCGGGTGGATCACTTCTTTCCGCTTTTGGAGCCTTTGCCATCATTGCTTTTTCTCAAGGACGATTTGATCTCGCTGTGTTCTGTGGGGTGATTCTTGGTGCCCTCCTTGCCTTTCAATGGTTTAACATTCATCCAGCCCAAGTGTTCATGGGAGATACAGGAGCCATGTCGCTTGGAGTGACCCTTGGTATTGTTGCCATGCTGACGAATTCCGCCCTGTTTTTACCGATTATTGGTCTTGTGTTTGTCCTTGAATCGCTTTCTGTTCTGTTTCAAATAACTTGGCGTAAGTTGTTTAAAAAGAAACTTCTCAAGTCGGCACCGTTCCATCACCATCTCGAGGCCATTGGTTGGCCTGAGTGTCAAATTGTCATGCGCCTTTGGGTGTTCTCGACCGTGACCGCTTCTGTTGGTGTTGCTCTCGTACTTCTCGATGCCCTTGTCTAATACCTGTCTTCATGGGACACAAATCGCACTCGATTGATTACGTACTTTTTTTGGTCGTTGGCACGATTATTCTTTTTGGTCTTGTGATGCTTTTATCTGCCTCGGCTCCAAGTGGGTATCAGGAGTTTGCGGACAGTTATTACTTTGTTAAACACCAGATTATTTTTGGATTGATTCCTGGGCTTGGTGCCTTGCTTACCTTCGCTCGGATTCCTTATGCCTTTTGGCGTAAGCACGCCTGGAATTTTTTGATTTTTTCCGGAGTGCTCCTCGTGCTTGTATTTATCCCAGGACTTTCTGCTGGAATCGGAAGTGCGCACAGCTGGATCAATGTTGGTGGATTCTTTTCGTTGCAGCCGTCAGAGGTTGTGAAGCTGACGTTTTTGTTTTATTTGGCAGCGTGGTTGGCGCAGCGTGATAAGCATGGTGTGCAGGATGTGCATGAGGGATTTTTACCGTTTGTGTTGGTGCTCGGGACGATTATGCTCTTAATGATCCTTCAGCCAGACGTGGGAACGATGTCCGTTATCGCTGCGATGTCCTTAGTGGTGTACTTCGTTGCTGGGGCGCCGCTCAAGTACATTTTTGGGTTAGTTGCAGCAGGGGTGGCTGGTCTTGGTCTCCTCATCACGGCTGCTCCGTATCGTGCCGCACGATTCACCACCTTCCTTCATCCTGAACTGGATCCGCAAGGTATTGGATATCACATTAACCAAGCCCTCCTTGCGATCGGTTCCGGAGGGTTGTTTGGAGTGGGGTATGGACACTCTCGTCAGAAGTTTCAATATCTTCCTGAAGTCTCAGGAGATTCGATTTTTGCGATTATCGGTGAGGAGCTGGGAATGGTTGTGGCGGTGTTGACGGTGTTGTTGTTCTTGTTTTTTCTCTGGCGTATGCTCGAGATTGCAAAGCGAGCGCCAGACAATTTTGCAAAATATGTGGTTGTTGGTGTTGCGGCGTGGATCACCATCCAAGCGTTTGTCAACATCGGCTCGATGGTTGCTCTCATGCCGATTACCGGCGTACCACTTCCGTTCATTAGTTACGGAGGAACATCCTTGGCAGTGACCATGGCAGCGGTTGGGGTGGTGTTAAATATCTCGAAACATACGAAGTAGCTATGAAGGTATTACTGACAGGTGGAGGAACTCTTGGTCCGGTGACGCCGCTCCTTGCGGTTGCGGAGCGATGGAAGGAACGTGAGAAAGACGTTTCGTTTGTTTGGGTTGGGACACCACATGGACCGGAGCATTCGCTGGTTGAAGAGATGGGGATCCGGTTTTATACGTTGCCCGTTGCGCGCTTTCCACGCTACGTCTCGCTCGAGTGGGTGACGTTGCCGTTCAAGCTTGGGGGGGCGCTTCTGCGCGCAGCACAGATTCTCTCTCGTGAGAAACCAGATGTCGTTGGGTCAGCTGGGGGGTATACGGCGCTTCCTGTGATTCTTGCCGCACGTGCAAAAGGGATCCCTGTGTGGGTTCATCAGCAAGATGTGAAGATTATTTTAACAAACCGATTGACCGCACCATTTGCCAATCTTGTAACGCTTGCCTGGGAGACACATGTGGGTGCCTTTTCAAAGAAGAAGACCGTGCTTGTTGGGAACCCTGCACGCAGAAGTGTGAAAGGCGGTTCGTCTGAACGCGCACAGAAGACGTTTGATTTGAACAGAGATAAGAAAACGGTTCTCATCTTTGGTGGGGGGTCAGGTTCCCATTGGTTGAACGAGATGACGCTTGAAATGGGGGAGTCATTGGCAGATCGGGTGAATGTGATTCATCTCACAGGCCTAGGGAAGATGCCCCCGTCACTTCAATCGCTTCATAATGATCTATGTGCAGAAGAGCTGCTTACGGATGGAATGGCAGATGCCCTTGCCGTGGCAGATGTGGTGGTGTCGCGTGCGGGGCTTGGCACGATCACGGAACTGGCAGCACTCAAAAAAGCTGCCATTCTTATTCCACTTCCAGACTCTCCACAGGAGATGAATGCGGATGCCGTTCGGTCGGGGGCGGCTGTGCTCGAGCAGAGTCAGGTCACAGCAGAGCAACTTCGAGAGACGATTTTGGTTCTTATGGAAGATGATCAAGAGCGAAAGCGGATGGGGGAGCAGCTTGGAGCGTTGCTCAAAACAGACGTCGCTGATGAACTTATTGACCTTATTGAAAGTCTTTAAACCACTGGAAACAGTGGTTTTGTTATTGACAAAAAGGGTTGATTGGGCTATTTTTTTTGGCCGTCCATCCGGGCGACGTTCTTTCAATATCCTCCAACCAGAAGGTGTATGAGATGATTATCCCAAGCATCGACCTCATGAGCGGTAGAGCCGTTCAGCTTCGGCAGGGTCGTGAGCATGTTCTCACGTCAGATGAGGATCCCATCGAGCTGGCCAAGCGGTTCAATCGCTATGGACCGGTCGCTGTCATCGATTTAGATGCTGCCATGGGGACTGGGGACAACCTAGACCTTATGCAGCAGATTTGTCGGGTTGCTGATGTACGCGCTGGCGGAGGGATTCGGACCGTAGAGCGAGGCATGGCCCTGCTCAAGGCTGGCGCTCAGTCCATCATCATTGGCACGGCTGCCACGCCGGAATTCCGAGGCATGCAGGGCTTGTCCATGGATGCCGCATGCGAGCTCAAGCGGCAGTTGTCGCTCCCAGTCACTTTTGCAGGTGGAGTCGCAACGACCGAAGAGGCGGTACGGCTTGCTCGTGCCGGGCTCGACGTTCAAGTGGGAATGGCTCTGTACACGGGCCAGCTTGATCTGACTCAGTCGGTCATCGATGCACTCGACTTCAAGAAGATGAACGGCCTCATCCCGACGATCGTACAAGACGACGTCTCCAGTCAGGTACTCATGCTCGCCTATAGCTCTCCTGAGTCGCTCAGACATGCACTCGAGCATGGTGTGGGTGCGTACTGGAGTCGTTCTCGCAACGAACTCTGGGTCAAGGGCGCAACGTCTGGTCATGCACAGGAGCTCGTTTCATGCCGTTCGGACTGTGACAGAGACACCCTGCTCTTTCGCATTCGACAGTCTGGTCCCGCATGCCACACTGGCTCGTATAGCTGCTTCGGTCCGCATCAGTTCACTTTGGATGGACTTTTCGAGAACCTACAGCAGACGGTCGCAGATGGTCGTTCGGGTTCTTACACCCGCAAGCTCGTCCAAGGGCGCTTTCTCTCCATCAAGAAGCTTCTGGAGGAGGCAGTCGAGGTCATCTTTGCGAGAGGGTTTGACCATACTCGATGGGAGGCTGCCGACGTGATCTACCACCTGATGCCCATCCTGATTCGTCGACGTGTCGACTGGAAGGATGTGGTACGCGAGCTTTCTGCTCGCCAAAGGAGGAAGTGATGAAGCTCGCCCTGCCAAAGGGACGGCTATGGCCAGGGGTGGAGAGAGTCCTCGCTGTGGCGGGGTTCGTCTTCGCCCAGCCTCACCCGCGTGCCTATACGCTGGAAGGAAGCGATCCGCTGTTGCAAGCCAAGCTCTACAAGCCGCGGGCCATCCCACAGCTCGTCGCACTGGGCATCTGTGACGTCGGATTCGTGGGGCTGGATTTGGTGAAGGAGTCAGGTTACGAGCAGGTGATCATCCTGCTCGACCTGGGTCTCAACCCAGTCGAGATCGTTGTGGCCGTGCATCAGAGCACGCCCGACCTGCTGGAGCAGCCGCCCAAGCGACCACTCGTGATCGCCACCGAGTACGTCAACCTGGCGCACCAGTGGGCGCTCAAACGGGGTCTGTCACACATCGTGATCCAGACCTGGGGCTCGACCGAAGGGTATGCCCCTATCGAAGCCGACATCGTCTTCGATTGCACGGAAACCGGGGCGACCATCGAGGCCAACGGTCTCATCCAGGTCGACCACATCACCAACAGTTCCACCCATCTGATCGCGAATGTGGATGCCCTTCAGGATCCGATCAAGCGTCAGTACATCGAGCGTCTTCAGAAGGCGCTTCAGGAGGTCATTCATGATTGATGATCATACCCTGCCCATGGAGGAGTTCAAGCAACTCCCGTTGGTCATCGAGGGCGAGAGCAAGGAGGTCCGCTACGCCGGCAACGGCTTGGTGGTCATCTTCTTCAAGCCCACGGTCTACAGCTTCACCCAGAACCGTTGTGCGGTGGTGCCCGGGTCCAATGTTCCGCGCCTGCGTGCGTCCAAGATTTTTGTGGACGTGCTGGCCAGGGCAGGGATCCGTCACGCCTACCGCGAGGTAGGTGAGCAGTTCGTGCTCGCGGATCTGGTCATGCCGCACGAGGTGGAGTTCAGGAAGTACGGCATCGATCCGTTCGTGCCGCCGGATCTGACCGACGACGAGATCACCGCACTCCCGCACGCCCCGCCGATCGAGATCATCGCCAAACGGTACCTCACAGGCACGACCAAGCACGGGTGTGTGGGTCTCGCTGGCTCACGTGTGCGCGCAAGTCATCCGTTCTATGCAGGGATGTCGCTCTCGGGTGACGGCGCCCTGCCGGAGATGCTCATTCGCTTCGACTGGCGCAACCCGCTCACGAACCCCGGACAGGGGGAGCGGATGGCTCAACAGATGCTAGTGGATCTCCCTGTGCCTGAGGAGGTGCGTGCGGCCATCGTCACCTACAGTGACCGCTGTGCGGATGCGGTGCTTCCGCTCCAGCTCGCCGACCTCTTCATCGACGTCGAGCAGGCACAACGGACGGCGTTCATGACAGCCACGGCGCTTGAGGCGTTCTTGGCCACGCGCAACATCGTCTTCTACGATCTGTGTCTGTTCATCGACGAATCGGGCACACTCGTTTACGGCGAGGTTTCACCCGACTGTGGTCGCTACCGTCACCTCAACCTCGGTTCACTGGACAAGGACGTCTGGCGCACCGGTGGAAGCAGTGCGGATGTGATCCGAAAGTGGCAGCTTCTCGTCGACCTTCTCACCGGTGAGGTGCGCTGATGCGGTTCGTCTTTGGTACAACCAACCAGTACAAGGTTCGCGAACTCGCAGCCATCCTGCGGCCCCTCGGGATTGCGCTCGACATCACGGATCCGATCGATCCGGAGGAGACGGGCGATACGATCCAAGAGAACGCGCGTATCAAGGCACAGGCCTATGGGCGCTACGTGGGCGACACATTCGCACAACGACTCATGGTTGAGCGTCGGTGTTCGTTAGCAGATGCACGCAGGTTCCTGTGTCTGGATCAGGCCTGGGTCATCAGCGAGGACTCAGGTCTCGTGGTCCCGGCTCTCGATGGGCTCCCCGGTCCCTGGTCCGCCCGCTTCGACGACGGTGTCTTCGAGGGTGGGCGGTTGGTGGGGCATCATCCCAGTGGTCGTGGTCGTGACGAGATCGACCTTGCCAACAACCGCCGGGTGATCGAGCTCATGCAAGGCATCCAGCAGCCGCATCGCACTGCAGCCTTCGAGATCTGTCTCGTGGTTGCGGACACGGACGGTAACGTCCTGTTCGAGTCCACGGGTCGAGCCAGCGGCTGGATCCTTCCAGACCTCATCGGCAACGATGGGTTCGGCTACGATCCCATCTTTGCGAGCGATACATCCTTCGGGAAGTCGTGGGCGGAGCTGGACTCGATGAGGAAGAACCTCATCAGTCATCGTCGTAAGGTTCTCCAGGACTTCACGGCCTGGCTCGCTGTTCAGATCAAGCGCTAAGCGCAACAACCTGCGGCCTTCTTCGGAAGGCCGCTTTCTTATTATGAGGAAAAACCGCCGGCTTTAGCCGGCGTGTGCGTTTAACGGCGTAGCCCTTG
>PFWU01000016.1 GCA_002791295.1 Candidatus Uhrbacteria bacterium CG_4_9_14_3_um_filter_50_9 | reverse complement strand
CTCCTCCCTGATTACGGTAACCGTTTTTAATGGCCTAGAGGAGGAATACAAATAAGAAAAGCTCACGTTGCCACACTTACTTGGAAGAAGTGGTAAACGTGAGCGTGCGTGTGGGTCAGAAGACTTCGACCAGGAAGTAGGTTCCAGCCGGACAGGCATAGAGCCTGGAGGGGTCATCTGGGGTGTAGCGGACGAGGGAGCCGTACGCACCCATGATTCCGATGAGCTCGATGACTCCGTAGGTGATGCCACATTCCTCTCCGAAGTCGAAGGAGCTTTCGGCTCCCTGGATTCCTTCCGGGTTGAGCACAACGGTCCAGTCATGCTCGTTCTTGAGGACCGTGCGGCTCTGGGGATTCTCGACGCCATGCGCAAGAGATGCGCGCACGAACGACTGCTCCCAGAGCTGCTGCGTACGATCCCATTCGGTTGATTCAGAATCCGAGGTGGTAGCCGTGTCGGCACATTCTTCGGTTGAGGGAGTGGGCAGCACATCTACGGGGTTGGCACAGGCCAAGATCAAGACGAGGTACATGAGTGCTCCTTTGATCAGCTCAGGTTTCTTCATTGACAGTCGAAGATATCTTAACATGTCTTTCCTGTCAATCCTCTTAAGGAGACCGTTGAACCAGTCAGTGGATTCAGTTAGTCTTGGGTCATATGCGTACTGATTTATTTGATTACGACTTACCCGAGAAGTTAATTGCTCAATATTCTGTTGAACCGCGAGATCATTCACGGCTAATGGTTTTAGATCGTGAGACTGGGAGAGTGGAGCATAAACGGTTTTATGAAATTGTCGATGAGCTTCACGAAGGGGATGTCCTCGTCATGAACAATACAAAAGTGTTTCGTGCACGTTTAAGAGGCGGGGTGGGGGAGCGAAAGGTAGAAGTATTTCTCTTGCGTGAACGTGACGGACTTTGGGATGTGTTGATGCAACCTGGGCGTCATGTGTCGGTTGGTGATGTTGTGAAGATTGGAGACGTAAGAGGAGAGGTGGTGGAGAAGGCGGATGTGTTTCGTGTGAAGTTTGATCGGCCCGCGACGGATCTCGTTGTCTTTGCAAATGCACATGGAGAGATTCCGATTCCACCGTACGTCCATGAAGTGCCAGAGCATCTTGATCAGTATCAGACGGTTTATGCGACAGAGATTGGATCTGTGGCTGCACCAACATCAGGATTTCATTTCACTGAAGAACTTTTAGAGAGGATTCGTGCCAAGGGCGTGCAGATCGAATACGTCACACTGCATGTTGGGATTGGAACGTTTAGGCCGGTCAAGACAGATATTCTTGAGGAGCACGAGATGCACGCAGAGTTCGTGGCTGTTTCAGAGAAGGTGGCTGAGAGAATCAATCTGGCAAAACAAGAAGGTCGACGGGTGATTGCTGTTGGGACGACAACGGTGCGGACACTTGAAGGCATTGCCGCCCTGCATGAGGGGAAGCTGGTTGGGTATTCAGGCGACGTGAATCTCTTTATCAAACCCGGATTTGAGTTTCACGTGATCGATGCGCTTATCACCAATTTTCATCTACCGAAATCTACGCTTTTAGTCCTCGTTTCTGCGTTTGTTGGTCGAGAGCATGTTCTGTCTGCTTACGAACAAGCTGTCACAGAAACGTATCGGTTTTTTTCTTTTGGTGATGCGATGTTTGTTCGATACGCCTGATTGACAGGCTACTTTGGCTATGGTTTTATGCGGCCGCTCACCACAGAGGAGGAAGAATGCCACTCATCCGCATTCACAACTGGCCCGGCTATGACCACATCATCTTGGTTTTAGCCCGTGCGCCCAAGGACGACGCCGAGCGTGTGCTCTGTGCCCAGATGCACATCGGTGAATCGCTTTGCAAGGCTGCGGCCAAGGCAGAGGTTCCGGTTTTCGAGTATCCCGTCTGCGACACCAAGCAGATTGGTACGCTCACCGCCGAGAACTTCATTCCGGAGTTCGGTTCCACCCGGCTTCTGCCCGAGCGTAAGACCGTGCTCATCTTCGTCGACGGGCTCTACGAGCACCCGTACCGTACCCCAGCAGTCCTAGACGAGCTGAAGTCTCGTCTCGAACAGGAGGCAAGGCACCATCTTCCGAAGGGAAACGATGTCATGGTCCTCATCTCCCAGGCACCGCGCCCCTGAATCACGCAAGTCTGCTCACGGCAGGCTTTTCTGATCCTTGACTTATTTAAGCTGTTTTTCTATACTCCTGTCCGTAATTAATCTCTCAAGCGGATCATTACATGATTTGGATCCTCCCTGTAAACAGGGCCCAAACGTGCCGCTGACGTAAAAAGGAATTTTATGCCAAACGTCCCATCACTCGTCGACATGCTGAAAGCCGGCATGCACTTCGGCCATAGCACCTCTCGCTGGCATCCTAAGATGAATGAGTTTATCTTCGGAGCTCGGCAGGGTCGACACATTATTAATCTCGAAGAAACTCAGACGCGTCTTGAAGATGCGCTTGAGTATGTGAAAGGCATTGCCGCACGCGGTGGTGTTGTTTTGTTTGTTGGTACCAAGACCCAAGCCAAGGATCTCGTCAAGAAGTATGCAGACATCTGCGGGATGCCCTACGTCAACGAGCGCTGGCTTGGAGGAACGATTACCAACTTTGGTCAGATCCGAAAGTCGCTGAAGCGACTTGGGATGCTCAAGGATCAGCGTGATAAAGGAGAGCTCAAGAAGTACACGAAGAAAGAACAGCTCATGCTTGAGCGTGAGATTGAAGAGATGGAAGAAAAGCTTGGTGGAATCCAGTACATTACCAAGGTGCCAGATGCGTTGTTCGTTGTAGACGTCCGCACTGAGAAGACGGCGATCGCTGAGGCCAATACCGTGAATACAAAAGTGATTGCGATCTGTGACACCAACGTGAATCCACGTGGGATCACGAAGGTCATTCCTGCAAATGATGACGCGGTCAAGTCCATTGAGCTCGTGTGTGCGCTCATGGCAGATGCGATTAAGGAAGGAAAGGCAAATGCGGCTCAGGTTTCTGCGCAGAAAAAGCAGGTGGTCAAAAAAGACGACAACTAACTTTTTACCAATCGTTCATTATGGGTATCGACGCAAAAATGGTTGCAGAGCTCCGCGCACAAACCGGAGCAGGAATGATGAATGCCAAGCAGGCACTTGAAGAAAGTGGAGGAGACCTCACAAAGGCGGCGGAGATTCTTCGTGAAAAAGGAATCGCCAAGGCAGCGAAGAAAGCAGATCGTGAGACCAACGAAGGTCGCGTGCATGCCTACATTCACTCAAATGGAAAACTTGGTGCGATGGTCGAGGTGTTGTGCGAGACAGATTTTGTTGCGCGCAATGAAGCCTTCATTGCGTTCTGTCATGATCTTGCCATGCACGTGAGTGCAACCGAGCCACTCTACCTCACACGTGAGGATGTACCAGAGGAGGTGCTCTCTAAAGAGAAGGAGATGTTTCTCAAAGAGATGGAAGGTGAGAGCAAGCCGGCTGATGTCTTAGAAAAAATTATTGAGGGAAAACTCAATAAGTGGTTCTCAGAAGTCGTGCTCATGGAGCAGCGCTATGTGAAAGATGAAGATCAGACCATTGAGGAGTTTGTGAAGTCTAAGATCTCAAGTCTTGGAGAGAACATGCAGGTTCGTGGATTCAAGCGTTTCAGTATTTAGACACTGATACACACAAAAGCAGACCCATGGGTCTGCTTTTGTGTTAGAATGTCGGTACTTAACCCTTCTTTTATCCCCCTATGCTTCGAGTCGCAATTAATGGCTTTGGTCGCATCGGTCGTTCCACGATGCGTGCCATGTATGAACGTAAAGGCATCATGGTCGTTGCTGTGAATGACCTAACCGATCCTGAAACGCTCGCGTATCTTCTTCAGTACGATTCCGTGTTTCGGCGCTGGGATCATGAGGTCAAGGCCGGGAAGGGGTTTATTGAAATCGACGGAACAAAGATCCCCGTCTACGCTCAAAAAGATCCAATGGAACTTCCGTGGAAGAAGCACAACGTCGATGTGGTGATTGAGTCAACGGGATTTTTTCGTAAAGAGGCAGATGCGCGCAAACATATTGAAGCAGGGGCAAAAAAGGTGGTCATCTCTGCGCCGTCTGATGATGTGCCGACATTTCTGATGGGGGTAAATCACAAGACATGTAAGAAGTCGAATGATGTGGTGAACAATGCTTCGTGCACCACAAATTCCATTGCGCCGGTTGCTCAGATTTTGACCGAGACGATTGGGGTCAAGAAGGCCATGCTCACCACCATCCACTCTGTGACGGCAAGTCAGAATGTAGTCGATGGACTTCCGGCAAAGAAAACAGATTTTCGTATCGGTCGTTCCGCCTTAGTCAACATCATCCCCACCTCAACAGGAGCCGCCAAAGCAACAACCCAAGTTGTGACAGCACTGAAGGATAAGTTTGATGGCATTGCTGTACGTATTCCCACCCTTGATGTCTCCCTGACGGACTTTACCTTTGTCGTAAAAAAGAGGACGTCTGTTGAGGAGGTGAACAAGCTGTTTACACAGGCAGCGCGGAGTGCACGATGGAAGGGGATCTTGGGAGTGACAGACGAGCCACTTGTTTCCTCAGATTTTATTGGATCTCCTTATGGGTCCGTGGTTGATTTACAGATGACACGTGTGGTGGATGGGGACCTGGTGAAGGTACTTGCTTGGTATGACAATGAGTGGGGATACACCCAACGCTTGATTGATATGGCCGAGTACGTGGGGAAACTTTAAGCTATGTGGTGGGTCTTTGAGATCATCATCTTTTTCTATCTCATTTCCGTCGGAGCTTTTTTGATTGAGGTCGGTACGCAATGGAAGCATTTTAAGCGTAAGTGGTTTGTTGGTTGTCTGGCTGTGATCCTCGCTCTTGGGTGGTTGACGATTTTTTATGGCAGCTTTATTGAGGTGAAGACACTGGTCGTCACGGAGGAGACCATTGTTCTGAGTGAACACCCAACCGAATCGTTGACGATCGCTGTTGTGGCGGATTTTCATCTTGGCCCTTACAAACAGGAACGATGGGCACAGACGGTGGTTGATACGCTGATGGCACATGAACCTGATCTCATTTTGATCCCTGGCGATTTTATTTTCCACAAAGCAACGGATGCAGACATGCTTGATCCACTCGCTGAGCTTTCAGCCCCCTATGGTGTGTATGCGGTCACCGGCAATCACGACTATGAAGATCAAGCGTCACAATATGTGATTGACACGTTGATGGGTCTTGGAATCACCGTTCTTGAAAATGAGCGCGAACGGATCATGATCGGAGAGAAGGAGCTTGTTCTCGCTGGGATTTCTGATCTTTGGTATGAGGGTGATACCCATCGTGCAATGACAGGGGTCACACGGGAAGAGGTTTCCATCCTGCTTTCGCATAATCCAGATGCCGTGTTGTATTCGAATGCCGACCTTGCAGATCTTGTGATCGCCGGACACACGCATGGAGGTCAGATTCGTCTGCCGTGGATCGGGTCGCTTGTTCGGGTTCCAACAGAACTTGGAAACGCCTATGACAAGGGTCTGTTTGAGTACAACCAGCAACAATTGTTCATCACAGCTGGAGTGGGAGAGACAGGTCCGCGCGCACGTTTGTTTAATCCTCCAGAAATTAATCTCCTAACCATTTCTTTATGAAACAGAGAACGCTTTTTGATGCCTTTAGTGAAGGTGCCTGCACGCAGTGTTTTCCACGGGCTGCTCTTTTGTTGAGGCTTGCGATGGGTTACGTCTTTCTTGCTTCAGGTCTTTCTAAATTGTTTCAAGCAGATTGGTCCGCTGCTGGATTTCTCGCAGTCTCGGACGGGCCGTTCTCTGAGATGTTCCAGGCGTTATCTG
This sequence comes from Candidatus Uhrbacteria bacterium CG_4_9_14_3_um_filter_50_9, assembly GCA_002791295.1. GTDB lineage: Bacteria > Patescibacteriota > Patescibacteriia > UBA9934 > GWF2-40-263 > UM-FILTER-50-9. The sequence continues at coordinate 8,533 of PFWU01000016.1, read as the reverse complement.
GGAGCATGGTTGTTGACCAGTTAAACATCTGGGGACAAATCCTCATTGGGGCAGCGCTGATCCTTGGTTTTGGTGTGCGCACAGCTTCGTTTTTCGGAGTGATCCTGATGGGGTTGTATTACATGGCTCAGTTTGAGACCAATACCGCCCATGGGTTCATTGATGAACACATCATTTATGCACTTGTTTTCTTGCTCTTTCTTGTGGGTGGTTTCGGACATGTGTACGGCTTGGATAGTCTTATTGAACAACGTCTTTCAAAAAAGATGGAGTGGTTCAAATTTTTTCTTGGTTAGTGGGACTGTTTCCAAATGGGGAGAGTCCATTAGTGGAAGAAATGTGGATGCGGGTCTTGGGTACGCATGATAGGATAACGATGCTATGAAGTTAAAAAGGGTTCGATCGGACATGAATCTGAAAGGAAAACGGGTGTTGGTTCGGATTGATGCGAATGTGCCTGTAAAGCATGGTCGCGCACTCGATGGTCCTCATGGTCGGATTGCAAAGGCAGCTGTGGGACTGGACTGGTTGTTGCAACGGGGAGCCCGTGTGATTGTCATGACCCACCTTGGACGTCCGAATGGTCGGCGCCTTGCTTCTGGGTCTGTGGCCCCAGTTGCTAAACGTCTCTCGAGTCTTTTGAAATTTAAAGTGAAAACCACCAAGGGGGTTACGGGAAAAGACGTTGAGCGTGCCGTGGAGCGACTCCAGGATGGGGAGCTACTTCTTCTTGAGAATCTCCGATTTGATAAACGGGAAAAAGAGAATGACGAATCGTTTGCAAAGGAACTTGCTGTGCTTGCTGATTTGTATGTTGATGACGCATTCGGTGTGGCCCATCGGGGGCATACGTCGCTCGTGGCGATCACAAAGGAACTTCCTTCTTATGCAGGACCGCTTCTTGCAAACGAAGTTACGACACTTGAGAAGTTAGATCGAGAGATCAAGCACCCATTCCTTCTCATTATTGGGGGAATGAAAATTGAAACAAAGCTTCCCGTGATTCGTCGGTTTGCAGGGCAGGTGGATCACGTCCTTGTGGGTGGGGCACTCGCGACAACGTTTTTTGCTGCACAACAAAAACAGGTCGGGAAATCTGTTCATGATGAGGGGGCGATTCATCTTGCGGCCAAGGAGCTTATGTTACTCAAAGAAAAGATGGTGCTTCCTGTTGACGTGGTGGTTGCCAAATCTCTCCGTGCGGATGCCCGTCATCGGGTGACGGATCCGGATTCTGTGAACGTTGATGAGCGCATTATGGATGTGGGGCCTGAAACCATTCGGCAGTACCAGGAGCTCATCGAGAGCGCCAAGACGATTGTTTGGAACGGTCCCCTTGGCTACTGTGAGATCCCCGTGTTCTGTCATGCCACTCAGGAGATTGCAAAAGCGATTGCGGACAGAACCGGAAAGGCAACGACGATTGTTGGTGGGGGGGATACAGGACCAGCCCTTGAGTCTTTGAACCTTGCAGATAAATTTACACTTCTTTCAACGGGGGGTGGGGCGATGCTCCAACTGTTGGGAGGGAAACCGCTTCCCGCTGTGGAGGCGCTAAGAGGATAACTATGTCAAACAAGATTGCCTCTATTCACGCACACGAGATTCTCGACTCACGAGGGAATCCAACACTCAATGTCACCGTGCTGCTTCAAAGCGGTGTTTCTGGAAGTGCGTCTGTACCGAGTGGGGCTTCCACAGGGACACATGAGGCGCTCGAACTTCGAGATGGAGACATGAAACGTTATCACGGAAAGGGGGTGCAGAAGGCGGTACGTCATGTGAACACCAAGATTCAGAAGGCATTGGTTGGCATGCTGGTCACACGTCAGCGAGAGATTGACGAGATAATGATTCGTTTGGATGGAACCGTGAATAAGTCCAAACTAGGGGCAAACGCTATTTTAGGTGTGTCTCTTGCCTGTGCGCATGCGGCCGCTCGTGCAAAGAAGATGCCGCTTTTTAAATACCTGCGTTTTGCCTACGACCTACCATTTGATCGTTTTGAACTTCCTGTGCCAACGATGAATGTGCTCAATGGCGGGGCTCATGCGGGTTGGATCCTCGATTTTCAAGAATTTATGATTGTGCCTAAGCAGCGTGCGTTTAAAGAACGTGTACGTTGTGGGGCGGAAATTTTTCACGAGCTTGGAACGCTTTTAAAGGCAAAAGGTTATTCAACATTAAAGGGAGATGAAGGGGGCTACGCCGCCGCACTCTCTTCAAACGAAGAGGCGTTCAAACTCATCATGCAGGCGATTAAGAAGGCGGGGTATAAGGCTGGAAAGGAAGTGTTTCTCGCCATGGATCCGGCGGTGTCTGAGGTGTACGAAAAGAAGACGAAGACCTACAAGCTCCGTGTCGATAAGAAGTCTCTGACCAGCACACAGATGATTGCGATGTGGGAGCGTTGGCTCAAGAAGTATCCGATTATTTCTTTGGAGGATGGACTGGATCAAGATGATTGGGAAGGTTGGGTGGAACTCAACAAGCGTCTTGGAAAGCAGGTCACGCTTGTGGGGGATGATTTTTTGGTGACGAACACCGAGCGTTTGGCGAAGGCCATTGAGCTGAAGGCTGGGAATGCAATTTTGATTAAAGTGAATCAGATCGGGTCACTCTCAGAGGCGATCGATGCCATCATGCTTGCCAAGCAGTATGGATGGAAGGTGAGTGTGTCTCACCGTTCTGGAGAAACGAGTGACACCACGATTGCTGATTTGGCTGTTGCGGTAAACGCCGATTTCATCAAAACAGGATCACTTTCACGTTCTGAGCGTCTCGCAAAATATAATCGACTCATGGAAATCGAGGAGGAGCTTTCATAGTTAGAGCCTTTATGCCTGATACACAGAATCTCATGCCGGACTCAAAGACGCTCAAGGCACCAACCGTCCTTGTGGTCATTGATGGTTTTGGCGTGGCACCAGACGGGGAGGGAAATGCGATCAAGCGTGCGAACACGCCAAATTTTGATCGCTTTGTGCGAACCTATCCAGCGATGACCCTCCGCGCCTCCGGTGAGGAGGTGGGGCTCTCTTGGGGGGAAATGGGAAATTCAGAGGTAGGGCATTTGGCTATCGGGGCTGGGCGCGTGTACTACCAAATGTTTCCGCGCATTAACCGTGCCATGGCGGCCGGTGAGTTTGCAACCAATGAGGCACTCTTGCACGCGGTTGAACACGTCAAAAAAAATAACAGTCGTTTACACTTGATTGGCATGGTTAGTCAGGGGCGTGTGCACTCGATGGACGAACATTGTCATGCGCTCCTTGAGTCTGCAAAAGCGCAAGGCGTGAATGAGGTGTATGTTCAAGCCATTACGGATGGACGTGACACGGTTTACAACGCTGGAATCGATTTTTTAACGACGCTCCAGGCCAAGATGGATGAACTGGGTGTGGGAAAGATCGCATCTCTATCGGGACGTTACTTTGCCATGGATCGTGATAATCGATGGGATCGCATACAGAAGGCCTATAACGCCATGGTTCTCGGAGAGGGGGAGCAGGCGGAGAATGCGCTTGAGGCATTGAAGGCATCGTATCAAAAAGAAGTGTACGACGAAGAATTTGTTCCAACCGTGATCACGGAAGGGGGACAGCCAGTGGGTCTTGTGCAAGCAAACGATGCCGTGATCTTTTTTAACTTCCGTCCAGACCGCATGCGTCAATTGGCGAAGGTATTTGTGTTGCCTGATTTTGACGGATTTAATCGGACGAAGGTCGAGAATCTTTTTTCTGTGACGATGGCGGAATATGAGAAGGGTTTGCCTGTGGAAGTCGCCTTCCCTCCAGAGCGGATTGAACAGTGCTTGGCTCAGGTTATTTCGGAGGCAGGACTTAAGCAGCTCCATATTGCCGAAACAGAGAAGTATGCGCACGTCACGTTTTTTTTGAATGGTACAAAGGAAGATCCGTTTCCGGGAGAGGAACGTGTGATTATTCCATCTCCCAAGGTCGCTGCCTATAATGAAGCCCCTGAGATGAGTGCGAAGGCACTCACGGATCGTGTGCTCAAAGAAATGCAAGCCAATACGTTTGATTTTATTGTGATGAATTTTGCGAACCCAGACATGGTGGGGCATACAGGAGATTTTGAGGCGGCAAAGATAGCCGTGGAGACCGTGGATGAGGCACTCGGAAAGATTGCAGAGGCAACGCTTGTCCGTGGGGGGGTGATGTTTGTCACAGCGGATCATGGAAACGCCGAGGAGTTAAAAAACTTGCGAACCGGAGACATTAACAAAGAACACGCGACAAATCCTGTTCCGTTTTTGATGATCGGAAAACAGTACGAAGGTCAGCCATCCATTTCAGGTGAGGTACCCGATGGGGATCTCTCCCTCGTCCCTCCCATTGGCATGCTTGCCGATGTGGCACCAACCGTGTTGGCCGTGATGGGGCTTGAACAGCCGGCAGAGATGACGGGGCAGCCGTTAGTTTAGTATGAGAAAAAATCGAAAACGCGTATGGAGTCGTGAACATATTGCCAGGCATTTTAAATGGGCTGCGTTATTTTTTGTTATGGTGTTTGTGAGTGGATTTGTGTATTTGGAACTTTTATCGTTTCAGTCATAACAGTCTTACGTTTGAATCATTTGGTCATGCACACAGACATCATTCATACGCTCAAGCTCTTAAAGAAACGCTGGAAGAATCCGGGGGCGATGGAGATTGGGAATCCTTATCAAAATGTTGTTGGGGTGCTGTTGAGTGCGCGCACACGTGATGAGCAAGTGCTGAAGCTTATGCCGAGATTCTTTAGGGCGTTTCCGACCGTACAGAAACTTGCTGAGGCAACACCCAAGCAAATCGAGACCAAGATCAACACGATTGGGATGTATCGACAGAAGGCAAAGAATTTGAAGGGGCTTGCCGAGCGTGTAGTTTCCGTTTATGACGGAACGATTCCAAGAACCTTGGAAGAACTGATCACGCTCCCTGGAGTCGGTCGTAAAACAGCGAGTGTGGTCTTGGTCGCTTCGTTCAATACACCAGCCATTGCCGTAGACACCCACGTTCATCGAGTCACAAATCGCTTGGGGTGGGTCAAAACGAAGACGCCGGAGAAGACGGAACAGGCGTTGCTCAAGATCGTTCCTGACCCATGGAAGAAGACGGTGAATCAGGTGTTTGTGAAACATGGGCGCTATGTGTGTATTCAGAAGCCAAGATGTTGGGCCTGTCCGGTGAAAGACCTGTGTGCATTTCAGAAAAAAAATCTTGAGGCGCCAAAGAATGCACATGCGATTCTTGAAGACATTGAACAACGTGAGGCATTTTTAGAAACATTAAGAGAAGACGCGGTATGAATCCTTCATTCGATAAACGATGCTCACGGCAATTATTTGAACTCGTCAATGGTTCATGGATCCTGCGTCATGCGGCTGTCTTCGCGGCGGATGATCTTATCTGGTTGTTGTTTGGGTTTTACGGGGGCGTGATCGTCTGGGAGAAGTCCCTTGTTCAGAGTTCGCCTCTCTTACCTGTGCTTCAGACAGCGCTCGCACTCCTCATGGCTTATGCCGTGACAGCGGTTTTGGCGCGCCTCGTCAAACGTCCGCGTCCCTATCAGGAGGGGCAGTTTGAGCCCGTGATCAAACCGTTTATTGAAACACATTCTTTTCCGTCTGCGCATGCGACGTTTGTGTTTGCGCTTGCCTCCTTGACCTACGCCTCCCCAGAATTGTTTGGTTATTTCTTTGCGGCGGCAGTCATTGTCGCATTGGCTCGTGTGGCTGTTGGTGTTCATTACTTGAGTGATGTCTTCGCAGGAGCCGTGGTGGGTCTCCTGTTTGGCAAAGCGGCTGAGATCGCTATACTACTCGTACTGACATTTGTTTAAAACGAATTAAGAAAGACTGAGGCAAACAACTTTGAGTCGGCTCAGTATTGAACAGCCGATCTCATAAGTTTGTTTGTCGAAGGGCTTTCTCGACTAGAATCTATGCCAAAAATTATTGCCGTTTCAGGGGGGTTTGATCCCATTCACGTTGGACACATCCGCATGATTCAAGAAGCTGCGGCTCTTGGGGATGAGCTTGTGGTCATTATGAATAACGACAATTGGCTGCGGAAGAAAAAGGGGCATGCGTTTATGCCAGAGGATCAGCGTAAGGAGATTCTCGAAGCGATTGCGGGGGTGACACATGTGTACGTTACAACGCACGAGCCTGACTGTGAGGACATGAGTGTGTGCGATGCCCTACGGGAGATTCAACCGCATGTATTTGCAAATGGTGGTGATCGATTCGCAGACAACATTCCAGAAGCCGTCCTTGCAAAGGAGCTCGGCATCGAGACGGTGTTTCAAGTGGGTCGGGGGGGAAAGGTTCAATCCAGCTCTTGGCTCACTGCGGAAGATCGCAATGAGCGCGAGTGCTTCTGCGCCTCCGGTAAAAAATATATCAACTGTCACGGGAAATAATGTATGGCAAAATTTATTGGATTAGTCTTTGGAGTCGTTCTTGTCCTCGCTGTGATCCTTGGTGGGTCTTTGTTCTGGGATAGCTATGTTATTTCCCCAGCGTCGGATGCTGAGAGTGTTGAATTTGTCGTGGAACCTGGGGCTTCGGTTGGGGAGATCGCTGCTTCTCTTGAGGAGGCTGGAATTATGGATGGAAGCTTTCTGTTTAAAGTGTATGTTCGACTTTCTGGTCAGCAGTCTTTCCTTCAAGCTGGGAGTATTTCTCTCACACCAGGCATGAACTATTCGTCTATTGTGGACGAGCTTACACATGCAAATGCGTTTGAGATTGCCGTCACATTTCCAGAAGGATTAACGGTTCAGCAAATGGGTGAGGTGATCGCGGAGGCGTTTGAGGGAGTGGGCGATGGTGATTGGGCAGAAGTGACGGGCGAGAACGGGAAACAACTTCTTTCGTCCACAGAGTTGTTTGCGGGTATTCCTCAGGGTCATAGCTTGGAAGGCTATCTGTTTCCAGATACCTATCGGTTTCGAGATGATGCCACCGCCACGACGATTGCGGATACCATGGTGCTGACCTTAAAGCGCCGGATGGCAGAAAATGACATTGTGATTCCGGAGACACTCGTGTTCGACAATGGTATGACCCTTCATGAGATCCTCACCCTTGCCTCGATTGTTGAACGAGAGGTGCGCTCCGGGGAAGATATGGCGATTGTTGCAGGGATCTTCTTTACCCGTATGCAGATCGGTATGGCGCTTCAGGCCGACTCAACCGTGAACTACATCACAGGGAAGGACACACCCTCCATTTCACTCGAAGACTCGCAGATTCAATCCGCATACAATACCTATCAAAATCTTGGGCTTCCACCAGGGCCTATCAGCAACCCAGGCATGAATGCCATCATGGCTGTGCTCAACCCAACTGATAGTGATTACCTCTACTTTTTAACAAGCGAAGAAGGGGAAGTGATCTATGCGACGACGTTCGATCAGCATATTGCGAACAAGTACAAGTATCTGTATTAACAACTTGGAGTCAACAATCTAGCGCAACGGGGTGATACCATTCCCTCGTATGCAATCATGTAAGTATTTACGCCTTTCAGACAGTGAACGTGAAGAGATAAGTCTCGGTATCGCATCTGGCAAGAAGCTGTGCGAGATCGCTCAACACCTCAACAGACATACAAGCACTGTCTCTCGTGAAGTGGCGAGAAATGGTGGTATTGATGGATATCGAGCCTTCAGAGCAGGAAACAAAGCTCGAAGGAATGCCACCTCTAGAAAACATGGTCACCGTCGTATCTTTAAAGAAGCGCCTCTTCACGCCTTCGTCCTCTCAGGTCTTCGTGAGCGATGGTCACCAAGAGAGATCGTCAGGCGTATGGAAATGGCGTATCCTCAAGATATCTCTATGCGTATCTCACACGAAGCTATCTACCAGTATGTCTACGTTCTTCCTCGAGGAAGTCTGAAAAAAGAGCTCCTCTCGTGCCTGCGTCAGGAGAGAAAGTACCGAAGGAAGAAAGGGGGACGAAAAGGAAAACCTGAAGAAACACGAGGAAAGATCGCTGATATGCTCTCGATTGAAGAGCGTCCCAAAGAAGTTGAAGACCGTATCATCCCGGGGCACTGGGAGGGCGACCTCATCATGGGCAAGTACAAACGGTCCGCTATGGGAACGCTTGTAGAGAGAACAACCAGATACACCATCATGGTACCTCTTGGCAGACAGAAGGACGCTGTGAGTGTACGTAAGGCCTACGCAAAAGCTATGCGTACCATTCCAAAAGAACTCACGAAGACCCTCACTTATGACCAAGGCAAGGAGATGAGTGAACATAAGAAATTCACGATTGATACAGGCATACAAGTATACTTCGCCCATCCCGGAAGTCCGTGGGAACGAGGCACAAATGAAAATACCAACGGACTCATCCGTCAGTATTTTCCTAAAGGAACCGAATTTGATAAAGTGTCGACAAGAGAGATTAAACGAGTACAGAGACAACTCAACAATCGTCCACGCGCCGCTCTCGGCTTCTACAAGCCGGATGAAAAGTTTAATGAACTTGTTGCGTTAAATTCTTGAAACCAA
>PFWU01000018.1 GCA_002791295.1 Candidatus Uhrbacteria bacterium CG_4_9_14_3_um_filter_50_9 | reverse complement strand
CGCCGTCGACAGACGGCAAGATAAAAGCCACCAGCGTTAGCTGGTGGTCTTTTACTTGTTCGTGCTAGGGACCAGGCTTTGTTCGTTCGATCCACTGCACCATGACCACCGCGAGCGCCACGAGTCCCCAAGGGATGATGTAGCGTGGATCTGGTACCTGTTTGAAGAACAGGATGGCGATGATGGTGGCGAAGACGGGGAGGGAAGGGACCAGGATTGGGATCGTTGTCGCATTGCCGCCGCTTGTGTAGGCGCTGTAGAAGCATATCCCTGCGGCGACCGAGATCACGGACGAGATCACGAGAGCCCAAACTTCCGTCGAGGTTGTGGGGTAAGGGATCTCCATCCCCGTCCAATGCTTGGTGCCAACAGCACCGGCCACGAGTAGGACAGCCACCAAGGAGGCGATGCCCAACGGAATCAGGGGCGAGACCTTCTGCAGGTAGCGTTCGAGCAGGACGTTTTCGGCGGCATAGAGCAGGCAGGCGCCGAGTGTGAGAAAGACATAGGTCTTCACAGATTCCTCCACTTCGTTGAGACGAAGAAACGACTCTACTCGTTTGAACGGTTTGTGTCAATCTAAAAACGCCCATGTGGGCGTTTTTTATCAGTGGGGTTTAGAGCTGAACACCGATGACGCTGCGAACTCGTTGCATCTTTTTTTCGGCGAGTTCCTGTGCCTTTGTAGCCCCCTCGTCGAGGATCTTGATGAGATGGGTTTCGTCATTAAGAAGTGCTGTGGCCTTGGCTTGGATAGGCTTCAGAAAAGCACTGACATGCCCGGCGAGTTCTGTTTTGAAGTCCCCGTAGCCCTTGCCCTCATAGGCCTTCTCGATTTCTTTGATCTCCTTACCCGTCACAAGTGAGTAGATGGTGAGGAGATTTGCGAGTCCCTTGCGCGCTTCGTCGTATGCAATTGTCGTGCCAGAATCAGTCACTGCTGATTTACATTTTTTGAGTACGGTTGCCTCGTCGTCCATCAGGCTGATGTAGTTTTTCTCGCTTGCCGCCGACTTGGACATTTTATTCTCTGGGTTATCCAGCCCCATGATGCGCGCGCCTTGTTCACGAATCTTCACCTCTGGCACCACAAAGGTTTCTCCAAAGCGGTTGTTGAATCGTTCAGCTACATCACGGGCAAGTTCAAGATGTTGCTTTTGATCTTCGCCAACAGGCACGACGTGCGTGTCATAAAGCAAGATGTCTGCTGCCATGAGGACAGGGTAGTCAAAGAGCCCAACGGTGACTGCCTCGCCTTTGCCACGTGACTTGTCCTTGAATTGTGTCATGCGCTCAAGCTCGCCCATGTGTGTGGTGCAGTTGAGCACCCATGCGAGTTCGGTGTGCTGCGAGACACGTGACTGTTGAAAGAGGAGGGTCTTCTTTGGGTCGATTCCAGCAGCGAGATAGATTGCCGTCGCAAAGAGGATATTCTTACGAAGTTCCGCTGGATCCTGCGGTACGGTAATCGCGTGATAATCCACGATAAACAAGCGGTTGGTGTTTGTCTCTTGAAGTTGAACCATTGGTTCAATGGCCCCAAAATAGTTTCCTATATGAAGGACACCAGAGGGTTGAAGGGCAGTAAGTACGTTAGCCATATGAGGGAATCATAGGTGGAACGAGGCTTCACGTAAAGATGCAACCAAAAACTACCCGGCTTAACCGGGTAGTTTTTTCTTAGACTTCAATAATCACAGGGAGGATCATGGGTCGGCGTTCGGTCTTTTTAAAGAGGAGCTTGCCAACTTGATCTCGGATTTGATCGCGGATGTATTTTGGATCCGCACTGGATTTCTTGTCGTTGTCCATGGTGGCTGTTTTGACCACATCACGGGTGTCATTGATGAGCTTCTGGTTGTCCTTCATGAGCACAAACCCACGTGAGACAATGTCTGGATAGCCCAGGACATTTCCAGTTTTCTTTTCCACTTTAACGATGATGACGACCATACCTTCCTCAGCGAGGTGCGTGCGGTCGCGCAGGATCACTTGGGAAACGTCTCCCACGCCGAGTCCATCAACAAAGATGTAATCGGTTGGAACTTTCTCTTTTGTGAGTTGCCCACCGTCTTTCCAGAATTCCATGACCTGTCCGTTATCTGCCACAAAGACATTTTTTTCGTCCCAGCCCATTGAGTAAGCCACAGAGGCATTCTCCCGCAGAAGAAAATGGTTTCCTTCAATCGGGACATAATATTTTGGCTTCAAGAGGGCAAGCATGAGTTTGATATCTTCTTTTTTGGCGTGTCCACCGGCGTGTACATCCATCATTTGATAGTGCACAACATGTGCTTGCTTGCGGTAAACGGTGTCCATGAGGCGTTGAACAGCAGCTTCGTTTCCAGGAATAACCGAACTAGAGAAGATCACGGTGTCGGTTTTTCGGATTTGGACGCTGCGGTGTTCGCCGTTTGCGATACGATTCAATGCCGCACGTTTTTCACCCTGAGCACCGGTACAGATGAGCACGACCTTATCTTCGGCGTAGTTATCCATCTGTTCTGGTTTGATCAAGGTTGACTGGTTGCACTTGATGAAACCGATCTCTTTGGCAATTTCAACGTTGGTGCGCATGGAGTAGCCATCGATGGCTACTTTCTTACCAAGGGATTCGGAGATTTCGATAATCTGCTTTACGCGTGCAAGCAGAGAAGCGAAGGTTCCAATAATGACTCGTCCTTTGGCTTTTTCAAGAATCGTTTGAAGTTCTTCCCCAATGACTTGTTCTGAAACCTGATGACCAGGTTTATTGGCATTGGTGGAATCTCCCATTAGACACAACACACCTTTCTTTCCGATCTCAGCGATCTTTTGAAAGTCAGCGTGTTCGGTGCCTGCTGGGTGGAAGTCAAACTTCCAGTCACCGGTATGCAAGACGGTCCCCATGGGGGTCTCGACGATAATTCCGGCTGAGTCTGGAATGTTGTGATTGATGTGGAAGAAGGAAACCGTGAAGGCTCCCAGCTTTAACACGTCGTCAATGTTGGATACTTTCAGGTTCAACTTCGCCGTATGGAAGTCTTCCTGTCGGCGCTTAATGATGGCCGCAGACATAGGGAGGGCATAAATTGGCGGGTTGCCAATGTTTGGAATGGTGTGTGGGATCGCTCCGATATGGTCGTAGTGACCATGGGTGATAATGACACCACGCACGTTCTTTTCCTTTCCCTTGAGGTAGCTCATGTTTGGGATGATGTAGTCTACCCCTGGCATGTTTTCCTCTGGGAATTCAAGCCCCATGTCAATGATGACAATGTCGTTCTTGTATTCAATGAGGGTGCAGTTGCGACCTACTTCCTCAAGACCTCCAAGAACAATGATGCGGAGTTTATCTCCGTTTGGCGCATGGAAGGTCTTGGCTTTGCCATGGTTCTGCGTAGCGGTTGCCGAGCGTTTTGCTCGGAACACACGTCCGCGATAACTAGGCTTCTTTCCTTGACCACCCTTTGGTCCACCCTTAGAAGGGGACCGGCGCGGGTTTGGTTTATTCGTTACCATAATTAAAAAATCTATAATGAAAAAAATTAAATGAAGTATTCAATTGTGAAAGAACAGTCTCTCCTCACGCGTACGTGATCTTTTTGACCCTTCACTTGTGTTTGAAAAAGTGGAGAGCGGAAAAAATACGTACAAGAACATCAAGAGCGACGAAGATCTAGAACGTTCATTGGTGGGCGGAGAGGGACTCGAACCCTCATGAGATTGCTCCCACAGACACCTGAAGCCTGCGTGTCTACCAATTTCACCATCCGCCCGTATAGCCTACTGAAGGGCTTTTTTTGTTTTGATATACCAATCGTTCACGTTCACAAAACGGTCTGCTGGATCAATAATCGCAGGGATATTCACGTTCTCGATTTTGTCCGCTACAGCATAGCCGTATGGAGATTGATAGAGGAAGATAGCAGGAATATCAGAATAAATCAAGTCCTGAAATGCCGTATAGGCGTCAATGCGGGTTTGTTCGTCTGTGGCACTTCGCCCTTGTTCAAGGAGTGTATCCGCCTCTTTGTTGGCATATCCGGCTAAGTTAAGGCCTCCGTCTATCTGAGAAGAGTGCCAGAATGGATAGGGATCAGGGTCACCACCAAGGACAATTGGTGTCAGGAGCAGTTCGTAGTTCCGAGGCTCAATCACTTCGGTAAAGAGTAGTTCCGGTGGGACGGTAATGACTTCTAAATCAATTCCTACATCGCCGAGTTGGGATTGGATGAGTTCGGCTACACGAAGAAGTTCGGAACTTGATGGGGTTGTGAGGGTGAGAGAGAGTCGTCCTTCTGTTTCGGTGGTTTCTTCCTCCTCAGCTTCTGAATCTGCTTCAGTCACCACTTCTTCCGTGACAGTTTCTGGTGCTTCGTCACTAAGGGCGTACCCTGCTTCCGTGAGCGTGGACTGTGCGAGTACGGGGTCAAAACGTGTCTCGGGTGCAGCCGTGTATCCGAGCATACCCTCAATGAGGGGACCAGTGGTGACGCGTGCAGATCCTCCATAGAGATCATCAGCGATGGCTTGCTGGTTAATACTCTGCGCAACGGCAAGGCGCACGGCGTCTTCTTCAAGGGCGTCATTCGCGGTTTCGTTGAAAAAGAGGACGATCACACGGCTCATGAGAGGCTCAATCAATTGAATGTTTCGGTTTGACGCAACCGCATCACGTTGGTCGAATCCGACAATACTAATACCTTCCACGTGCTTATTGTCGAGTGCATCTGCGGCGCTCTGAGCGTCTGCGTAGAATTTAAAGGTTAACGTTTCGATGAGAGGACCTTCTCCGTAGTAGTCATCGTTTCGCTCAAGGGTGTAGGAACGAATAGAACCATTTTTTTCTTTTTCAAATTCAGCAAATTGATACGGGCCACTTCCAATTGGCTGGAGGTTCAGTGCGGCAAGGGGAGCATTCTGTGGAAGGATCTCAACCCACTGAGTCGCTGGGAGGATCCCAACGGTAAGGTATTGGATAAATGGGGCAAATGGCTCTTCTAGGATAAAGGAGATGGTTTTGTCGTCATCCTGCACAACCGATACATCAGTAAAATTACTCGCCAAGGGGCTGCGGTAGGAAGGATTTTGAATCGCATTGATCGTGAATAAGACGTCGCGGGGACGTACTTCTTCTCCATCGTGGAATCGCGCGTTCTCACGGATGCGAAGCGTATAGATAGTCCCAGCATCATTGATGGAAAGACTCTCGGCAAGATCGGGAATAAACCCTTCTTCGGGATCCCATTTCATGAGACCTGAGAAGATAAGTCGGGTGAGATCTTCATCCGCATCACTCGTGTTCGCATAGAGTGGATTGATAAACTGTGGTTCACCTACGAGTCCTTCCGTGTATTCTCCACCAATGGCTGGAATAATGACTCGATGCGAGAGGACATAGGAACCAATCAAAAAAGCCACGGATACAATGATGACACCAAAAGCTCCCTTGAGTGTGCGTTTCTCTGTTTTGTTCAGGAGGTAAGGAAGCTGTTTCCACTGACGCCACGAAGGGAGAAGACGCTTCTTTGAAACGGAAAGGACCTGGCGCATTGTCAGGTCTTTGTCCTTATCAAAGGCACGTTTTTGAAAAAAAGTTTTGAGTAGATGGAACGGATTTGGCACACGAATAAGTTGGGGTGGCTCTACCCCGAGGGTGAGAACACCCAGTCCTGTTTATATCAGGACGTTTGCGAGTGCGATCCCAAAAAAGAGGATCGAGAAGATGATTGTCAGTTGAAAAAGTTTTTTCTCTGCCCCACGCTTTGTGCGGTAGACATTCCCACCGCCACCGAAGGCAGCGCCAAGACCTGTGCCGCGTGCTTGAAGCATAATGGCGGCAACGAGGACAACAGCGAGAACCATTTGCAAGATGTTGAGAATCAAATCAGTGTTCATAGCATTTCTGTAACGTCCGTGAGCATAGCAAAGTGCGTGGATTTGGTCAATCCTTAGGGGGTGTTGCTTTTTTTGTTCCACCTCCAAAACGTTTCATGCCTTTGCCAGACATTTTCATGCGTGGAGTCTGTTTTTTAGCACGACGCTCAACACGTTTTTGTATCTGTTCTTCCTCACGACTCATACCAGTATTATGATATACTTTCTGTATCACTTATGGAAACTGAAGGTCAGATTCATCAGAAACGCAATTGGATCGGGGGCATCGCTACGGCTGCCATTCTTGTGTTGCTAGGATTGTTTGTGTGGCGGGTTGTGTATTTCGCAAATGCCATCCAATCTGGAGAGATCACGCCAGGGAGTTACGATTTTACTTCGGCGTTTACCACCAGCACGGCGCTTGTGTCGGCTCCACTGCCAGATGGAGAGTTTGAAACGGCGACGTTCGATGATCCATCGTTTGGTGCGTCAACAGCTGCGGTTGAGATTGTTGAATTTGCAGATTTTGGTTGTCCCTACTCACGGGAGTCAAGTTTGGTGGTTCGTGCGCTTGCAGAGAAATACCCAGAGGATGTGTTTTTCGTGTATCGAGATTTTCCCATCACCGAGATACACCCCGTGGCTCAGGTGGCAGCTGAGGCAGCGGAGTGCGCACGTGATCAAGAGAAGTTTTGGGAATACCACGACAAGCTCTATCAGAATCAGTCTGGATTGACCGAGGCTGATCTCACGATCTTTGCAGATGAACTGAATATGGACACTACCCTTTTTGATTTCTGTCTTGCATCAGGGAAGTACACAGACGAAGTGATTGAGGATTACGCAGACGGCTTTGAGGCAGGTGTACGCGGAACCCCAACCTTTTTTATAAACGGAAACAGAATTCCCGGAGCTATACCCGCAGAGATCCTTGAAGCGATTATTGAATCCGTAATTCACACAGGGGAGATATGAAGCAATTAACCTTCCCATTTTTTTTGTTTGCTTCGTTGCTGGTAATCTTTGTCTATGTTTTGCCGCTTCCAGTGATGGCGGAAAAGGCGTGTACATGTTACTGCGCCGTTGAGAGTGAGGGGGCAACTTCTGTTGGTGATTTGACGAGTGCATCATGTCAAGATACATGCTCAGCTGCTGGTCACACGGTTGCTGCTTGGGCATGTTCTTCAGATGCATTGCCCTCACAGAATGTGTATTGCTTCACTGCTAACCAGTGTGCTGCTCAAAAGGGAGTGCTTGATACGGCTCAGCCTGCTGAATGTCAGCCTGGAATGCACTACTGTTTTCCGAAGTCGAATATCACCGTGGATTTGTCTGTTGCAATTGGGGCACTTCAAGAGGTTGGGAATCTAGGTGAGTATATGGAGTCAGTCTATGTATGGATGATTGGTTCAGCGATGTTATTTGCAATCATCATGGTTCTTATTGGTGGTTTGCAGTATGTTCTTGCCGCCGGTTCCGGAGATGTGGGGAAGGCAAAAAAGCGAATCATGAATGGTGTGGTTGGATTATTACTTTTGTTGATGTCGTATGCGATTCTTTATACGATCAACCCTCAGTTAGTGCGTTTAGAAGTTCCGACTCTTCCGATGATTCGTCGTCTTTCGCTGATTTCAGATTACTCATGTGGTTATCTTACAGGTGATTGGGGGACCCAGTCGTATCACACCTATTACGGCGCTCCTCAGGACTCTCCCTACATTCCACAATTGATCAATGCTGGAGAAGTGCCTTATGTCGTTCAGAAGCCTACCGATGGAGAGAATTGTGGTTCTGTTGCTGAAGTTATGACAGACAATTTCGGAGCAGATGTGCTTCCTGAAGGGTCGACCTGTATGTTCGATTATTGTCCAAAAGTTGGTAATCGTCAGCCGAGATGTGTGGGGACAGGTTTGTCAGCGACCTGTGTTTTGTGCGAAGCAGTGACTCCGGCAAACGAGATGGGGGTGATTCCATCTGAGGCTGTATGCGGTGCACTTGCGGCTGCTGATGAAGCGAATGCGAATGGTGATCCTGTGACAAAGAACTACTGTTTCTATACTCAAGATCCCCATATGATTGTTTCAGGATTTGAGACATTTTTATTAGCCACAGTCCCGTTGACTATTAAAGCAATTGTTGCAGCTGATAATACCCTTGATGTTGAAGAAGGAACCTGTGCCAGTTTGTCGCTTTCTTGTGGTTCTGTAAGTAAATGTGAGGACTATGATAATCAGCAAGTGAAAAACGACGTGACGGATGACGAGTTGGACGATCTGACACCGAACTCCCTTGCCGGATCTGTCAATATTGAAAGCATCTGTTCAGACGATCCTTGTCGTGTTGGTGCGAAGACAGGAACAACCTGTACGTATGAAGAGACAACTGCAAAGGCAGACTGCATCAGTCGTTAGGTTAAGATATTGATACAGGGCAGACTCTTGCCCTGTTTTCTTTTTCGTGATAGTCTCGGGGACGCTTTAGGTTTACAACACTTTCAGACCATTCAAACGTTATGGCATCATCCAAACCTCCCGCAAATCACATTTCTGTTCGAGGAGCACGCGTGCATAATTTAAAAAACATTGACATTGATATTCCTAAGGACAAGTTGGTGGTGATCACTGGACTCTCGGGTTCAGGGAAATCTTCCATCGCCTTTGATACGATTTTTGCAGAGGGACAACGGCGCTACATGGAGTCGCTTTCAAGTTACGCCCGTCAATTTTTAGAACTACAAGATAAGCCAGACGTCGATGAGATTCTTGGGCTCTCCCCAACGATCGCTATTGACCAAAAATCTTCGTCACACAATCCACGCTCCACCGTGGGTACTGTGACGGAGATTTATGATTTCCTCCGCGTACTGTTTGCGCGTGCCGGACGTCCGCATTGTCCTGAGTGTGGGGAGCGTGTTCAGGAACAGACACTTGATCAGATTGTCGAACATATTGGAGACATGATTCAAAAGGATCCGATTCTTCTCCTTGCACCTGTTGTGCACCAACTGAAGGGGGAGCACAAACACGTTCTTCAAGCAGCACTGAATGCTGGGTTCACCCGTGTGCGATTTGATGGCTTCATGATGGATACAGAGGAAGCCATGAATGTGAGGCGTGACAAGAAGAAGGCACATGATGTGGAAGTCGTCATTTTTGAGTTTAAAGGTGATCAGGAGCACTCAAAGGAACAGATCAAGCAGCAGTCTCAAAAGACACTTGATTATGGGAATGGGTTCATCACGCTCGTGAATGATGAAACAGGGGACGAGCTCACATTGTCGCAAAGTTTTATGTGTGCGAAGTGTGCGGTGAATCTGCCAAAACCAGAACCTCGATTGTTTTCCTTCAACTCGCCTTTTGGTGCCTGTACGGAGTGTATGGGACTTGGGGAAAAATTGGTTCTTGAACCAAATCTCGTCATTCCAAATAAGCGCCTGACGTTTGCAGAAGGGGCCGTGCGTCCATGGACACGTATTGCGGGAAATCAGACAAGTTACCAAAAGATGCTCGAACTCGTTTCGAAGAAGCATCGCGTTCCCATGAACAAATCGATCGACAAGATTCCAAAGGCGAAGCTCGATGTCATTTTGTATGGAACAGGAGAGGAGGAATATCTTCTCGCAGGAAACAAGGAAACGTTTCCAGGGATTTTGGCTCAGCTTGAGCAGAAGTATCGGGAGACAGATTCTGAATATGTTCGGAGTGAATTAGAAAGTTTCATGCGTCGGATGATTTGTCCTGCCTGTGAGGGGCGTCGTTTGAAGCCAGCTGTTCTTGCGATCACGATTGCAGACAAATCGATCGCAGACGTTGTGAACATGCCTGTAGAAGACGTGTCCGAGTTTTTCAATCGGCTTACTGGAAAGGGTAAGGGCGCATCACTCATGGAAGGGCTCACAGGAGATGAGCAGCTTGTGGTGGCGCGTGTCTCAAAGGAGGTGCGTGCTCGCCTCGATCAGCTGACGCAGGTTGGTCTTGGGTACCTCACACTCGACAGAAGTGCGATGACCCTTTCAGGTGGGGAATCACAGCGTGTGCGTCTTGCAACGCAGCTTGGTTCACAGCTTTCTGGGGTGATTTATATCTTGGATGAGCCATCGATTGGACTTCACCCGCGTGATAATGATCGACTGATTGATACGATTCGAAAGCTGAGGGCATTTGGAAATTCGGTGATTGTTGTTGAACATGATGAGGCGATGATTGAGGCGGCGGATTATGTTTTTGATATTGGTCCTGGGGCAGGAGAGTATGGCGGTCAGGTGGTTTCAGAGGGAACGGCTGCACAGATTAAAAAAGACAAGAACTCGCTTACAGGGCAGTATCTCTCTGGGAAGAAATGTATTCCCATGCCAAAAAAGATTCGAAAGGGAAATGGAAAGAAGATTGTCATTGAGGGGGCGAAGGCCTTCAACCTTAAAAATATTGACGTGGAGATTCCGCTTGGAAAACTGGTGTGTGTAACAGGTGTCTCTGGATCAGGGAAGTCTACACTCGTTTTAGACATTCTCGGAAAAGCACTCAGCCGAAAGTTTTATCGTGCAAAGACCTACCCAGGTGCCCACAAGGCCATTAGAGGTATTGAGCATATCGATAAAGTGGTGGCAGTCGATCAATCCCCGATTGGACGTACACCACGCTCAAACCCTGCGACGTATACCGGTGTCTTCACCACGATTCGTGATCTGTTTACAGAGATGCCGGAAGCGAAGATGCGTAAGTTTGATGCAGGGAAGTTTAGTTTCAACGTGAAAGGTGGCGGACGCTGTGAAGCGTGTTCAGGCGAAGGGATGCGCCGCATTGAGATGCAGTTCCTCCCAGACGTGTATGTGGAGTGTCCTGAATGTCGTGGGACGCGTTATAACTTCGATGCCCTTGAGGTGCATTACAAACAAAAAAATATCGCCGATGTGCTCGACATGACCGTGGAAGAAGGTCGCCGCTTCTTTGCGGATCAGACGGCTATTTTTGAGAAGTTGAATGTGCTGCATGAAGTAGGGCTCGGCTATATCAAACTCGGTCAACCAGCAACCACACTCTCTGGTGGTGAAGCGCAGCGTGTGAAGCTCTCAACCGAGCTTTCCCGCCGCGCAACCGGACGCACACTCTACATTTTGGATGAGCCAACGACTGGGCTTCATTTTGACGACATCAAGCGTCTACTCTCGGTGCTGCACCAACTTGCTGACAAGGGAAATACAGTAGTCATCATTGAGCATAACCTCGATGTGATTAAGGGAGCTGACTGGGTCATCGACATGGGGCCAGACGGTGGAATTAAGGGGGGAGAAGTCGTGGTGGCCGGAACGCCAAGAGATGTGGCAAAAAATAAGAACAGCATAACCGGAAACTATCTCAAAGACGTTCTAAAATAAATGAAAAACCCAGGATTTAAGTCCTGGGTTTTTTTGTGTCTTTAAAACAGCTAATTTTAGTCAAAAATGACTTTTAGGCGGTTGACAAAATGGCCATTTTTTGGTAGCATTTCGCCTTAACTTAGCAAAAAGTTAACAAGGCTAATCAGCCACAAATTATGACTCTACTCAAAACACCACTCATGATTGCTGCTCTCATTGCTGCTCTCGTGAGTCCTCTTCTCCCAAGCGTCTTTGCGGACTCTGGGGAGTGGGAGAACACCATGGCTGAAGCAGCCTGGGAATACGATTATTATCAGGTCCAACGTCTTGATCAAGATGACGTGGATGGGCCGTACCAGTTCGCGGGTGTGACTTTTCTCACCCAACCCTCTGACTCTTGCGAGTACGAGGAATCTTGTGATCTTGTGGATCTCACCATCCTCGACGACGGAGAACAGCTCACTGTTGAAGGTGTGGCTGACTCTGTGACCCGTAACTTCTGGCACACCGCTCAGGATGGTCGTTTTATTTTCCGTGTCCCAACAGAGGGCAATACGGATTGGGGAACGATCTATGAGTATGACTCAGAGGCAGGAAGTTTGAACGAACTCATGACCATTGAGCGTCAGGAGAACGATTTGAGCTTCATGACCTTTGCTACTGACGGTGACCGTATCTACGTTTCACTTCTTCATTCAGATAGCGGATCAGGAACGGTGGAAGCTTCTTTGGATGTGTACGATCTTGCAAGCGGCTATGAGCGTGATGACTTTTCTTACACCCTCACTGCCCCTTGGCAGGAGATTCTGGATGTCCAAGATGGTCTTGCTCTCGTGAAGTTTGAGTTCTCCGGTGGCTTCGAACAGCTTTGGCTGATCGATCAGACTGACCGTCAGATGGAAGAGATTCCTGAAACATGGACAGAAGCTCCAGGTGAGATCACGGCTGGGTATTTTGATTCAGAAGGAAATATTCACTACTTCCGTAACTATCGCCTCTTCTCCTACACGCCCGGTGACATGTCTCCCGTTGATGCTGGTGGAGCCTACCTTAATTGGCTTGTAGAAACAGATGAAGCCGTACAGGTGGTTGGCGACTACATGGCCTATATCGACGACGAGAACGGTCTGTATGTTGTAGATACAGATGGTGTTCACAAGTTCGGTGTCGCCACAAATGGAGCGTTCTCACTTACAGAGGACTCGCTCTCGTTTCGAAACAGCAATGGTGAATACATGACTTACACGTTCTCCACTTTGGAGTGGAACACACGCAGTTACCGTGTCACCGATGCCTATGACGACATCCTTGTTGGAATCGATGAGAGCGGAAACGTTTGGTATGAAAACCTCACCAACGGTTACCTCTTGAACATGGGGTTTGGTGGTGAACCAACGCTCACAGATCGTGAGTATGCCTACTGGATGGGGTCTGACGACAACATCTATGAGGTCACCTTCTCAGTGCTCCTCGATCTTGAGCGCGCTGACGTGGGGGCCTTCAGCTCATACGACTCAAACGGGATTTATCTCGTGAGCGATGAGGGGATGTGGCTTATCCCAGACGAGCAGGTTTACTTCACCTGGTTTGATTCTTGGGATGACACCCTTGAGGTCAGCCAGGCAACCATCAATGCATACCTCGCCTCTTATGACGACATGGGCGAACTCAAGTTTGCTCCTGGAACGCGTGTGAAGGCCACAACCTCTGCGCGTGTCTACATTGTTGGAAACGACTACCAGCTTCACTGGATCACCTCTGAGACCGTCGCTGATGAGATCTATGGTTCTGACTGGAATCAGGGAATCGTCGAAGTGAACGACACCTATCTCTGGAAGTACGGTTCTGGTGCCAACATTGAGTCAACCAGTGATGTTCGCAATATCTAACAAGTATTAGTGCCTGAGCGAGACCCGTTTGACGGGTCGAGTCGAAGGCATAAGCACAAACTGTCTAACACAGCTTCTGCCACGTCGCTTATGAGCGAGGTGGCAGGGATCCTTGTTGGACATCTCACACAGGAGCAGGAATATGAAGGACATCCTCAAAAAGTGGGGTCTGGCACAGATGTTAGTCATGTTTTTGTAAGATTCTTCGCAGTAGTAAGCGGAGTTTTTTGAAAAAGTGTTGTGTCTTTTTTGAGCTTCTTTTATGTGTTTTGGGTAGCTTTTGTA
>PFWU01000031.1 GCA_002791295.1 Candidatus Uhrbacteria bacterium CG_4_9_14_3_um_filter_50_9 | reverse complement strand
CTCTTCATGGTCGTTGCCCTTGTAGGTGGAGGCTGTGTATCAACAGCCCCAACAGAACCAGAGACAGCAGACACCGTGACAGAAGAAGCATCTGAGACCGAGGAGCAGGTGGAAGCAGAGGAAGCATCGGAGGACGGAGAGGACGACGAGGACGGAGAAACAGTGACGATCGAATTAGAGGGTGGAGGTGAGGTTGAAGTAGAAATTGAAGACGATGGCGATGAAACGGAACCTGTTGATGTCACCATTGGTGGCAGTGCCGGTGTTGAGGTGAATATGGAGTCAGGCAACTTCTTCTTCTCCCCTAACACAATCACCACACAGGCAGGTTCACAGGTAGAAGTAACCTTCACAGCAAACAGCGGCTTTCACACCTTCGTCATTGACGAGATTGGCGTCCGTTTCGAGATTGATGAGAATGAACGTTTGATCTTTACCGCTCCAACAGAACCAGGCTCTTACGCCTTCTACTGTGACATTGCTTCTCACCGAGCACTCGGTATGGAAGGTGTCCTGATCGTTGAATAACGAAAATCAAAAAGCAGGCGCAATGGAACGCCTGCTTTTTTGTTACTGAGACCTCTCTACTTAATAATCATACTAGCCAACAGATCCTCATAAACACTCGGGTCAAGTTCTGGATTTGCGGCAACAACGAAATACCGCGTGTATCCCTCCTCGCCACGAACATCCGTGACAAGATGGCGTTCATTCCTCCAGAGCGGTTGATCTGCAAAGTCTGTCACTCCCTCCTTCTTTTCAATATCGTATCGACGCGCCGTGTAGCCCTCCATGCCAACAAACAAGTCTTCTGTCGAAAAAATTTCAACTGTTGAAAGCGTTAAGAAACTACTTGCGTCGAAGTAACGAATGAGTACTTGTGAACGCTCACGTGCCGTCCCGTCACCCTTAAGCGTAAACAAGTTCAACGCCTCGAGCGACGGGATATATTCAAGCTCCCAGCCGTCAGGAATCTCAAAGCTTACCTGATAGATGTCTCCACCGAGATCCTTGTCTGAGTTATAAAACCGTGCTGTTTGTGTCGGATCAAGACCTTGCTCAAGAAAAAACGAGTGTGGGTTAATCCATGGGTCTAATTCACTCGGTGTCGAAATATAGCCAGCAAGCTTGTACCCCTCACCCCCATAGAGCGCAAAGTGAAGATGCTTGCGCTCCCCGTCTGTTTCTTCGGATTCCCCGTCGCCAAGGTTTGCGAGAAACTGCCCACGCACCACCTGGTCACCAGCAGACAGCTCCGTCGAAGCAAGATCGATATGCCCATACGTGGCAACCACACGTTCGCCAGCAACGTCATGCTCCACCAACATCACCCCTCCATATCCTGACACCCAATCAGCAACGAGCACCGTCCCGTCCGCAATCGCAGAAACAGGCACTTCCTCCTCAACATCCGCAAACTCGACATCATCAGCAACATGATACCCGTTAAAGCGATCTGAAATGTATTCACCAAATTGCTTAAAAGTGCGTCGGGTCACGTACTCTTCAACGGGATAGGAGACCGTGGCAGCAACCACTGTTTCTTCTGCTTCATCCAAAACCTCAATCGAATCAGAATCATCCAAAGATTCAGGAACGGTGACGACAGCTTGTTCCGCACAACCAACACCCAAAAGCATCAGTGGAAGAATGAGAAGAAATCGATTCATACTATTTGCTTAAGATTCTCTTCAGATAGTGTCCCGTATAACTCTTTGCGTGTCGAGCGATATCCTCAGGTGTCCCTGTCTTTACAACCGTTCCGCCCAAATCTCCCCCCTCGGGTCCGAGATCAATCACCCAATCGGCTGTCTTGATCACGTCCAGATTGTGCTCGATCACAATGACGGTATTCCCCTTGTCTACCAACCAATGCAACACCTGAAGAAGTTTTTTAACATCCTCAAAGTGCAGCCCCGTGGTTGGCTCGTCTAACAGGTAAAGTGTGCGACCTGTTTGACGCTTGGCGAGTTCTGTCGAGAGTTTCACACGCTGTGCTTCTCCACCAGACAAAGTTGGTGCCGGTTGACCCAACTGGATGTAATCAAGCCCGACACGACAAAGAGTTTCCAGTCGATCATGAATAGGCGGAACATCCTTAAAAAATTCTGTGGCTTCTTCGATCCGCATTTGAAGAACGTCATGAATGTTCTTTTCCTTGTACAGAATTTCAAGCGTCTCCCGATCAAAGCGCCGTCCCTTACACACATCACACTTCACATACACCGTAGGCAAGAAGTGCATCTCGATTGCAATCTCCCCGTGCCCTTCGCAGTTTTCACAACGTCCACCAGGTCGGTTAAAACTAAACCGTCCTTTTTTGTATCCGCGGTAACGTGCCTCAGCCGTTGCAGAAAAGATGTCACGGATGGGACCCCAGGCACCCGTATAGGTGGCTGCGTTTGATCGAGACGTGCGACCAATCGGAGATTGATCAATCAAGATTGCCTTGTCGATATATTCAAGACCCAAGAGCGACTTGTGCGTGCCGGGCGTATGCTTGCTGTTATAGAGTCGCTTTGAAAGACCTTTGTACATGATCTCGTACGCAAGCGTGGACTTCCCTGAACCTGAGACCCCTGTGAGACAGACAAAATTCTGCAGGGGGAAATCGACATCGATATTCTTCAAGTTATTTTGCGTGGCCCCACGCACCTTGATGGCTGAATGCCCCACAGGCCGACGCTTCTCAGGAACCTCAATCTTTTTATCTCCACGTAAGTAGGCAGCTGTGAGTGAATTTTTATCCTTGAGCACTTCTTCTGTCGTACCAATCGCCACCACCTCGCCTCCATGACGCCCAGCCCCTGGCCCAATCTCAACCATAAAGTCAGAAGCAATCATCGTGTCTTCATCATGCTCGACAACAAGGACGGTGTTACCAAGATCACGCAGTGCCTCAAGGGTCTCGATCAAACGATCGTTATCACGTTGGTGAAGTCCAATCGTAGGCTCATCAAGCACATACATGGCTCCCACAAGACGGGTACCCACCTGGGATGCTAAACGAATGCGCTGCGCTTCTCCCCCCGAAAGCGTCCCAGCCATACGGTCAAGTGTAAGGTAGTGAAGCCCCACGTCTAGCATGAACTCCAAGCGATTCTGAATTTCTTTAAAAATAGACCCAGCGATCTGCGCTTGCTTTTCATTCAGCTGAATCCCCTTAAAGTACTCAGTTGCCTCAGAGACAGGCATTTGCACCAAATCATAAATCGTCTTCTCTCCTGGAAGACGTACGTACAGTGCCTCTTCACGAAGCCGGGCACCGGAACACAGACCACACACTTCCTCTGAATACAGTTCCGCTGTCCCAAGCCCTGTACATTCAGGACAGGCGCCATAGGGAGAGTTGAACGAAAACAAGCGTGGTTCAATTTCGGGAAACGAGAATCCATCCTTTGGACAACTAAACTTGGCTGAGAGGAGTTGCTCGCTCTTATCTGGGTACACAATATTCACGACATCATTGCCTCGATCAACGGCGGTCTCAATCGCCTCGGCCAATCGCTGACGTGCGTCCTTTGTGCCCTCTCGCAGCATCGTAAGCGGAATCGTATCAACCACGATTTCAATCGTATGCTGCTTATAGCGTGCAAGTTTAATCTGTTGATCAAGACGAAATTCTTCGCCATCAATACGCACCTTGGCGAATCCGGAGTTATAAAGATCGTAGAGCATTTGGTAATACTCCCCCTTTCGACCACGCACGATCGGCGACAAAATCGTCACAGACCCCTTCTCGCCTTTTGCAGCTGGCCCAAGATGATCAATCACCACATCCACCATTTCCTCGTTGGTGAGTTTTTGAATTGGCTCGTTGCACTTCACACAATGCGGCTGACCGATGCGCGCAAACAACACACGGAGGTAGTCATAAATCTCTGTAATCGTTGCGACGGTCGAGCGTGGATTACGGCCATGGGCTTTCTGGTCAATCGAGATCGCAGGCGAGAGCCCCTCAATCTCATCCACATCTGGCTTTTCCATCTGCCCCAGGAATTGACGGGCATAAGCAGAGAGTGACTCCACATAGCGTCGCTGCCCCTCAGCAAAAATCGTATCGAATGCAAGCGACGACTTTCCTGAACCAGAAACCCCTGTAAAACAAACCAACTTGTTGCGAGGAATCTCGAGCGAAATATTCTTAAGGTTATGCTCCCGCGCCCCTTTGATTGTAATTTTATCGTCCATAGTTTTGAGAATTGAGGGAGACCGAGGTAAACAACTTTGAGTCGGCTCATTATTGAACAGCCGATCTCATAAGTTCGTTTACCGAGGTGCTCCAGAAAAACTAATTCTTTTTCTTCTTCGGAACCGTTTCCTTCCCTCTGAGTTCTTTACTTAGAAGCACGATCTCGTCGCGTAAAATGGCTGCTGTCTCGAAGTCGAGGAGCTTGGCTGCCTCCTTCATGTCATATTCTTTCTCCTGAATCACCTTCTTGAGTTCATGTGGCTCAGCCGTGAGCTCGATCTTGAGTACACCCTCAATCGACGTTTCAACGCCATCTGCCCCAAGCATCTCTCGAATATCCTTAATCTCCTTGGCAATCGTCTTTGGAGTAATCCCGTGCTTCTTGTTATGTGCAAGCTGAATGTTGCGGCGACGATCTGTCTCCCTCAGCGCCCGTTCAAGCGAGCCCGTCATCTTGTCTGCATACACAATCACCCGCCCATCCACGTTACGAGCCGCCCGACCAATGGTCTGTACGATGGACGTTTCAGAACGCAGAAACCCTTCCTTGTCCGCATCCAAAATGGCAACAAGCGTCACCTCCGGCAAGTCGAGCCCTTCTCGAAGCAAGTTCACGCCGACCACACAGTCATAGACCCCCTTTCTGAGGTCAGACAAAATCGTGATGCGATCCAGCGTCTGCACATCCGAATGTAAGTATTGCACCTTGATCCCTTTCTCCACCAAAAACTCGGTCAGATCCTCCGCCATCTTCTTTGTCAGCGTCGTAACAAGAATGCGCTCTTTCTTTGCCGCACGCTTTTCAATCTCCCCAATCAAATCCTCCACCTGACCCGGATAATCCCCTTCTTCTGTGACCGGTCGCATCTCTACCTCTGGGTCCACAAGTCCTGTTGGACGAATAATCTGTTCAACAACCCGAGAGGAATGATCTTTTTCGTAATCCGACGGGGTCGCACTCACAAAGACCACCTGACCAATACGTTTTTCAAATTCAGAAAACTTGAGTGGGCGGTTGTCTTTTGCTGACGGAAGTCGGAACCCGTGATCGACCAACGACTTCTTACGCGCCTGATCCCCGTTATACATGGCACCAATCTGCGGAACCGTCACATGCGATTCATCAATGATGGTTAAGAAATCGTCTGGGAAATAGTCCATGAGCGTGTGCGGCGGCTCTCCTTGTGCACGTCCATCAAAATGACGTGAGTAGTTTTCAATCCCATTGCAGTACCCAATATTCTGAATCATCTCGAGGTCATAGCGCGTACGCCGACTGAGGCGCTCAGCCTCAAGCACCGCCCCTTCCTTGTCGAACTGCGCCAACTGGTCCTTGAGTTCCTGACGAATATCACTGAGAGCCTTCTCTCGACGATCCGATGAAACAACGTAATGCTTGGCCGGAAAGATCCAAGCATCTTGAAGCGGTCGATTTATTTTTCGTGTGATGGGGTCCAGTTCTTGAATGCCGATGATCACCTCCTCATCCATCATCAGTCGATACAACACCTCCTCATGCATGGGCATAATCTCGATCACATCCCCATGCGCGCGAAAATGACCGCGTGTGATATCTGCATTCGTGCGCTCAAACTGCATCCCAATGAGCCGCCGAATAAGCTCTGTGCGTGTGATCTCACGTGAGCCTGCCTCAAGATGTAAGACAATATTCTTGTACTCGTCTGGAGAACCCAAGCCGTAAATACAAGAAACCGACGCAACAATGACGACATCCCTTCTTGTAAGCAACGCCTGTGTGGCCGCATGACGTAAGCGATCGATCTCATCGTTAATCATCGCTTCTTTTTCAATATAGGTATCCGACCGTGGCATGTAGGCCTCTGGCTGGTAGTAGTCGTAGTAACTCACGAAGTATTCCACGACATTCTCCGGAAAGAACTCACGGAACTCGTTACAGAGCTGTGCAGCAAGCGTCTTGTTATGCGCAATCACAAGCGTTGGCCTTTGCACTTGCTGGATGACATTGGCCATGGTGAACGTTTTTCCAGAACCCGTTACACCAAGCAACGTCTGGAACTTCTCGTCAGCGTGAAGCCCCTTCACCAGCTCTTTAATGGCCTTAGGCTGATCACCATCAGGTTTGTATTCGGACTGTAATTTGAAATCCATAGATAGATGGGTTATTGATCGCATTTCTCAAAGAATGAGATGAGATGCGCCGTGCTGGAGGGCAGAAATTCTTGAGTCGACCTCAAACGGTCGTCGAAAGAATTTCTGCCCGAAGCACAAGCAAATCGCTCATTCTTTAAGAAATGCAGAACGACCCCCTAAAGCGTTTACTCTAGGGGGTGGGATCTGTGTATTCACGTGTTTGAGGATAGCATAATCCGCCTCATTTGAGGAGAATGACTCTTCCCCCTCGTCATTATCAATGCACATCACTACTCAAATCCTCGTCATTGCGAGCCCCGCGAAGCAATCCCAGAGACGTTACAATAATGAAACTAATTGAAAGACCCGCCATAGCGTTGGCGGGTCGTTTGTGTTGACGGGACTATTCCCGAGACAGGTCTACCGTCGTTGCCAGAGGGAAGAAGTCCCTTCAGCGACGTACATCCCCTTCGGGGGTCCAAGGAAAAAGTGATCGACTGCGAACGGATCAAGGACCAGAAGTCCACCACCGCTCAGAACCTGCTCGAGACGCCTGAGCAAGCGGATCACCACTTCTCGCTGGAAATAGCCCAGGAAGTTGCGGCACAGGACAATGTCCCAGAGACGGTCGTCGTCCGACTCGATCCACTCGAACAGGTCCACGACCTCGAACGAGATGGGTGCGAGCACCTCCTCCGACACAATGGCTGGCTGAGCGAGATGGTCGAAGGGCATGCCCGTGACCAGCATGCCGGTCCTGGCACTTTCGATGCAAGCACGCTGTACATCCCAAGCGTTGATCTGAACCCGCACTCCTGCCCGAAGTGCCAGGCTCGAAACCGTGAAGGCTTCAGCTCCGTGTGAACACGGGGCCACGAGCACGCGTACCGGTCGACCGTCCTGTGAGACCAGATGCGTCCGCTGGATTCGCTGCATGACCTTCACGATCGCTGCGGCGTCCGCAGACTCGAAACGAAACACGTCCGTCTCGTTGGTGATCAGGTTGGCCCTGAGCTTGTCAGCGAGCGACATGGCCTGGAACACGTCCGGACCCGAATGCCGAAGCCCGCGCGAATTCTCGCACAGACGTGCCTCGAGATCAGCCACGTCCTCGGATTGGTTCACGACCGAGAGCAGCTCCGAGATGTATCGTGATCTGGGATCAAGTGTCTCACCGACCTTCTGTACGAAGGCACGCACGTCATCGAGAGTGTTGAATTCCATGATGACTTTCTCCTATCCTAGGGTGAGCAGCAAGCTGATGCACACAAGCACGGCCAGCAGCGGTCCCGGAGCAACATAGAAGATGGTCTTGCCATTCTTCTGATAGTGGTACTCAGTGTTCCAGAACGCACGAAACCAGTTCACGACGACCTCCTGATATCAAAGTGAATGATGACGTCGCCGTTTGGCTGACGTACGAACTGTTCGCTCTCCATGAACAGAAGCCACTCTGGATCAAGCGGCACCTGTTCGACACCGTCAAAGGCCCAGAGAATCAGGTTGAGCGCCACTAGGTCGATCAGCTCACCCTGTCGCACCCGATGTGCCATACGCTGCTTGGGCGTGGCGTCGGATCCAGCAGACCTCAGCTTGAGGAAGATGCAGTTCACGCCTCGCTCGGTCATGATCGCCAAGTTTGCGCACTCGATCTTCCCGTCAGGAAGCTCTTCCTTGCCGCAGACGACCGAGGTGATGCCCAGGCCCACGACGGGCTCGGATCCCTTTCCGCGCTGATCCGCAAAGAGCCTTGCCTTGCGGTAGGCAGTCGAAGCCATGATCCGTCCTGTTGCCTCACTACACCAGGAGGTGATCTCGATGACACGACCCGGCACTTCCACGGCATCCAGGAGATCTTCCTGCGCGTAACAGAAGCGATGACCGAGGATTGTCGCGGAACTCCCCGGCGTCTGCCAGAGGTCGCGGACGAGCTGACCAGCCGCTCCGGTCTGGAGGATGTAGACCATCCTAGGCAAAGCATGAAGCTTGGAGATCTCTCGCTGCATCCGCTTGATCACGGGAACACAGACTTCAAGGTCGACCAGAACAGCGTCCTTGAGTTCAGTCACAGGCTTGTTCAGGGCGAAGTACTCCTTCATCCCACGTCGTCCGTCAGGCGTGTAGGTATACCCGTCTCCTGAGAACAACTCCTTCAGATGCAGGGAGAAGTACAGGAAGGCTCGCACGTGTTCAACACGCCCTTCGCTCATGAGCAGGCGATCGACGGTCATGAACCGGGGATCATCCTTACCGAGTTTGTTGACCTCGGCGAAGGAGAAACCTGCACGCTGTTCGATCTGAGTGAACGTGAGATCACGAAGCTCGGTGAGGCACCTTGCGACCATGTCGCCCACTCGAGTTGAGTAGATCCGACCGACCACATCAGGCAGCGTCCCCCAGATGGTGGGGAATGTGTTCCTGTTGCTTTTGAAAACCAGGAGCTTGAACCGTTGACCAGATTCAAGCAGGTCCGCGATGTAGTCTTCCGTGTAGCCGAGCCTGTTGAGCATCTCGTACGAGGTAAGACCAACGAGCGAACCCGAGTCCGCTCCCCCCACGAACATCACGACCTTGCGATCAGGGTCGTCACTCATAGCCACGAAGTCTTCGGGTGTTCGGCCACGGAGGATCCGGACATAGAGTCCCCTGCATTCCGAGTCGCAGTGCGTTGCCCTGCTTCGAATGAGCTCTGCATAATCCGCTGGTCTCATGTGATTCCTTTTCACTCAGTCAGAAGGAGTGCTTGAGAAGGTACAGTCTCTTGACCAACTTAGATCAAGAACAACTGAGGATAAGAGATTTTATACGTTTTGTCAATCGAAAACCCGCCATTGCGTTGGCGGGTTACCTCTTCAGAACCGTTGAAGAACTCGTCTCAAGTAAGCGCAATGGCGTGCACTCGCGCAAGCAGGCTGAAGCGCAGGGCTCCGATCTGGTTGCGACGGAAGTAGCCGTAGCGCCAAATGCGATCCGGTCGCAGGATGCGGAAGGAGGGACCGTCGTACACCCCCACCCCACCAACACTCAGCACACGTGGACGCGCATGAAGTTTTCCACGCTTGTCCCGTGCATACACGACCAGCACAGGACCTCGATACTGCGACGGGAAGTGCCGGCTGAGCTCGATGGCATCTGTCACATGCATGCCCGTTCCCTCACCGAAGCTTGAGCCAATCTGACTCTTTTCAGTAGGGGTGTGCTTATTCGGCCTCATGTCCACCTCTTTATGGGAGTCTACTGACGTCAAACACTAGTCCACGAATGGGTTTCTGTCAATTGAAAAACCACCCGACTGAGTCGAAGGGTGGTTTGCAGAGGTTACATGCGTGCAGCAGCGAAGATCGACCCGAAGGTCTTCTTGGCCTCACGCATGAACTCCTCCCAGGTGTCGAAGTAAAGCTCTACTGGATAGGTGCCAGGAGCCTGGTCAACACCGATCAGAGCACGAATGGGGAGAATCCCCGCTCGCATGAGCACATCGCACTCCTTGCGTGTTTCTTCTGGATCAAAGGGCATGCCATCGCAGGCAACCACGATGATCTTGCGACGACGCCGT
This sequence comes from Candidatus Uhrbacteria bacterium CG_4_9_14_3_um_filter_50_9, assembly GCA_002791295.1. GTDB lineage: Bacteria > Patescibacteriota > Patescibacteriia > UBA9934 > GWF2-40-263 > UM-FILTER-50-9. The sequence goes on along the minus strand of PFWU01000031.1, from coordinate 3,599 downwards.
GACTTGGCGAGAGGAATCGCTGCGTGACGAAGAGCAATCGACTCGCAGGTTCCTCCCCCACCCTTCACGCTGGACAGCCCATTACTCGGTTGCACGGGGCCGCAGCGGTAGACCTTGTCGTCGAAGGCGAAGAAGAAACCCTCCACGGTTTGTCTGAACGGAAGGAGCGCTTCGTTGAAGCACACCCCAAGCGCCTTTGCCTGACGCATCGGTTTTCCGCTCATTGATGCGCTCACATCAATCATGAAGGAAAGTGCGACGTCGAGCTTCCGATTGGTTCGCTCAATCGCCATGCACTCACTCCTCCCAGTGACGAGAGCTGGGATCGCATTGAGGTCGAAGTCTCCCTCGATCAATCCTTGCAACGATCGTCGCTGAGGAATGGAAAGCTGTCGAATCAGCTCTCGCATGGGGCTGATGTGCGGCTGAGCCATTGGAAGGACGCTCGCGTAGGCGATGGGATCTGGTCCCACATCGATCACTTCCCCGTCTCCACCAGACGCCACCTTGCCAGGAGGAAGCAAACTCGCACTTCCTCGACCCGTGGCCTTCATCTGCGCTGGTAACCCCTTAAGGGACTGTTGACGCTGACTCGCCATACGATTCGCCATCAACTGACGGAAAGCTTGGCGTGTGCGCGGATCAACCGAACTGCCGTGGATGGCCTTATGGAGCTGCCCCATGAGCTCGATGAAGGCCTGCTCGAAGTGTTCCTGATCGAACTGCTTCTGCTCCCACTCGGCCTCTTTGGGTGTCATGTGCTCACGCAGGAGCTTGAGGACACGTTTCGAGACGGTCAGGAGATGTGCGTACTTGCGCTGCCCCTTGTTCACACGCTGGGTGGCCTTATTGACCATAGTGATGGCCGTACGGACACACGCATGTCGCCCCTTGGTGTGCTTCTTGCAGGCATAAACGAAATCGGTGAAGACCGACTCGTCACACTCGCGCGAGACACCACTCCTACGTTTCACCCATTTGAACTGACCCTCTGGAAGCGGATTGGGAAGTTCACTCATGGGGACAGGATCGCTCCCATCCGCCGGAACAAACACCTCGTGCTCCCCAGGCAGAAGATCTCCCAGCCGATGCCAGATGTCTGAGGCATTGCCAGGGAACTCCTCTGCGTGCAGCCAGTCGCACCGCCGGTCCATGATCAGGTTCAGAATGTGCCCAAGGATTTTCCCGCCGTCAGCGTGTGCACGCTTGAGGATGGCCGTTCCGTAGGCTTCTTCACCAAATCGCCGACGTTTGTCGCGCCTGGTTCCTTCACGGTCGTACCGAATATGGCTTGACTCGTGAAGCGCACGTCCGTAGAAGGCGGAGAACTTCCCTTCGAGGGCTGGTTCTGGATTGATGGTCACGAGACTCAAACAATCCGTCGATGCGGTTCCGTGACCCGTGAGCTCAAAGCGAACGGCGCGGCGTGTAACCGCCACCACACGCTGAAGCGCAAGGTCGATCACCGGCAGGATCTGATCTGGCTCGAAAAGAAGCTGTCGCTCCTCTTCCTCTTGAATCATGACAGCTGGCACGGACGCCTGCGAGGCCCCTGAAGAGGCCTGGCGTGCCTTCAGTTGCGCGTGGAGGTATGCGTGGAAGAGTGGATCTGCCAAAGCAATCGCCTGCATGCGCAAGGCCTGCTGGTCCATGCCAGGACGGTATTCCACGTTCACCTTGAATGTCTGTGGGTCGTCCGGATCGTCCGTACGCCCCACGGAAGTCACAGGGTTTCCCCCGTCCATCCGGTAGGTGACGAACAATTCGATCATACGTCCCATCTTACCCTCGCACCTTGGCGTCTCGCAGCAAGTTCTTGCTGTCGAGGTACGTGGTCAGGCGTCCACGGTCGGAGCTTGCATCGCCTCCTTCGTAGAAGTTGACGACGGCATGACGGATGGCTGCCGTGATCGGGATCCCACGAGCAACCAAGCGCGCTGCCATGAGTGAACGTCTGGGGGAAGGACCCCCGGACTCGAAGCCGTTGTCGACAGCGAAGCTACGAATCTGGTTGACGGCCCCCATGATGGTCACCGCCTCCTTCTCGCGAATCCGAGTTTCACGACACAGCCAGGCCGTCTCCCACGCTTGTGGTGGGTAGGTTAGACGAAATCGGGCGAGCCGATCCTGGAGCGCAATGTCCATGGGCTGCACGTTCATGTGTCCACCCCCCACCGGATTGTCGGTGAGGATGACCACGACCCCCTTGGGGAGTCGGATCTCGATGGTGCCCTGGGTGGTCATGAAGTCGAACTTCCGCGCCTGGCTGAGCAGTGTGTGCCAAGGGCCTTCGCCTGACTCCACCATACGACCGAACTCGTCGATCAAGACGATGGCCGCGAGTCCGTCCTCCTTGTCTTCGATCTCACGCAAGAACAGCGTGAGATCCGAAGGACGGAAGACGGTGGATCCATTCGATCCAGCCTCGGATCCGAACGCCGCGCGAGAGTTCCACATGGACGATCCGTTGACCGTGCAGATGGGAACCCCGAAGTGCCCTGCCAGCTTCTCGGCCAGCGTACTCTTGCCAGTCCCTCGGGGTCCTTCGAACCAGAGGTGCTGCCCGTCCTGAAGATGGGCGTCAATGAGAGCGAAGTCCATCGAGTCCATCCAGAAATCGTCCCCGAGAGGACTCGCCTGAATCTCGAGCAACTTGCGATCAAGCTCGACCACCAGAGAGGGGTTGCGTGGGTTCCCACTTGTGTCCTTGACCAGGACCGTGAACCGCGCACCCTCGTGAACTTCGTGAGCGAACGCATTCAGGTTGCGCACCGTGATGGAACGCACCCGCAGTTTTGAGTCCACGGGTTTGGCGACGAGGGTCTCACCTTCCAAGCGGAAGATGATCTCAAGGTTTGTGATGGCGCTCATGGCCTCTCCTTGTGAAGGGACTGTTCCCGTGAAGCGTCAGAAGAACGAATGTCCTCCTTCGTTCAAGAATTGATGTATCCATTCCTGAACGAAGAAAAGGTACGAAGCTGAGGCAGGAATGAACCAACCCCAGCCTCGCACCTTCCGTGAACCCCCATGTGTGTGCCGGAATCCTTGTGCGGGCAGTGTGATGTGGCGGAGCGAAGCGAGCACACATCACACTGTCGAGCCGAACCGCCATCAGGCGGGAGGCGAGAGCACCCTGACGGTACCCCACGTTTCGAGGAACTCGACCGTCCGGTACAGACGATCTCAGCATTCCTCAACTCGATTTCCGAGTATGACAGAAAGAACAAATCCTGGAGTGCGACCAGGGGCTGACAGGGGCTGACAAAGGGCACAGCCCGACCCCGTAGGGTTGTCAGCCCCTGTCAGCACCGTGTGGCGAGGCACCCGATAGGGGGCCAAGCAGCACGGCACCAAGTCACACACGTTTCAGGTTGCTGGGTCGAGCGAAACGCTCAACCTGAGCTTCCAAAGACTCGTCTTGGACGCGTCTTTTCTCTCGTATCCCAGACGCGCGACAACGGACAGCTGAGCGGAGGCGAAGCTGGAGCCAGCTGTCCGTTGTCCCCAGAAACTCGCGTCCCGCGAGGATTGGGAGCGTCATCCTGGTCACCCAGGTTTCTATTCCTTGAGTGCACGGAACGCACACTCTGAGCGGAACA
>PFWU01000012.1 GCA_002791295.1 Candidatus Uhrbacteria bacterium CG_4_9_14_3_um_filter_50_9 | reverse complement strand
TCGCATTTTGCCAGGCCATTGAAAAGATTTCAGGCGTGTCTGTTCCTTCTCGGGCGAACGCCATCCGCGTAGCCTTGTGTGAACTCGAGCGTATCACCATGCACATCCACGACCTCGCGAACATTGCGGGTATGGGAACGGGCTACACCCTCATGGCAGCCAATGGTTTCCGCATAAAGGAGAGACTTATGCGCCTTTCGCAGGATCTGCTCGGGAATCGATTCTGGCGCGGAGTGATCATGCCTGGTGGTGTGACACGAGACTGGTCCAAAGAGGAGTGTGATCTGATTGATCGTGTGGTGACAGAGGCCGTGAAGGAAATGCAAGAATTGATAAAGATGGCCATGCAGTCCGATGGTCTACGCGAGCGTTTGGAAACAAGCGGCGTGTTGAAACACGACGCAGCTATCGCCTACGGAGCCGTTGGCCTTCCAGCTCGTGCCTCCGGTGTGATGCGCGATGTTCGTTCACATCATCCCTACGCCAGCTATCCGGAAGTTTCCTGGAATATCGTTTCGGCTGTGAATGGTGACGTTTATGCTCGTTATCGTTGTCGTATCGATGAGCTGAATGTTTCGTTGAGGATCCTTCAAGAGGCCCTTTACCTGCATCAAGGCACTTCCGTAGCCGTGGACGTACAGCTTCAAGATGGTTCAGCTTTGAGTGCTGTCGAATCATGGCGCGGTGAGATTCTAACCGCAGTGCATCTTAAGGAGGGGAAGATTGAGCGTTGCATGCCACGCGATCCGTCATTTTGCAACTGGGCATTGTTTGGAGAACTAGGGCCAGGGAATATCGTCCCGGACTTTCCGCTGTGTAACAAGTCTCTCAACCTGAGTTATTCAGGAACAGACATGTAAAAAACATCAAACAATTCGGCCGTCTGGTCGAGTTGTTTAGTTTGATTTTTCAAAAGAAAATCACGGTCAATGAGTGGTTGGGTGTAGGTAGGCAAGTCTCCCGGCACGATAGGGCCTCGGTGTTCCAGGATCGAACCTGAATGAGGACTTTCATGATAATATGTTCACGATTATGAGTCATGATTTGCTCGTAAAATTAAACCCTGAACAACGTGAAGCGGTCACACACACGGAAGGACCTCTCATGATTGTTGCAGGAGCGGGAACAGGAAAGACCACCGTGGTCACGCATCGAATTGCTTGGCTCATTGACCAGGGGCTGGTGAAGCCAGAAGAAATTCTTGCGCTCACCTTTACGGACAAGGCAGCAGGGGAGATGGAAGAGCGTGTCGATCGTCTGTTGCCGTATGGGTATGTTGATTTGCAAATTTCAACGTTTCACTCCTTCTGTGAGCGTCTCTTGCGTGAGTATGGCGTTGAGATGGGATTGTCACGAGATTTTCGTTTGGCCAATGAACTTGATGCGTGGCTCCTTGCTCGTCAGAATTTTGATCGCTTTGATCTGTCGCATTACAGACCGCTTGGAAATCCCACAAAGTACATTCGATCTCTCCTCACGCATTTTTCGCGCGCGAAGGATTCTGTCATTGATTCAGATGCCTATCTGGCGCATGTGGAGGCTGAGCGGGCAAATCTTGATACCGCTCAGGCTCACGAGGAGGCTACGGCGGAACTCAATCGTTTGGATGAGCTTGCGCGTGCGTATGCGACCTATCAGCAGATTCTTTTAGAGAACGACTGTCTTGATTTCGGTGATTTGATGCTCTATTCGATCAAACTCCTCACTGAGCGGCCGACCGTGCTCAAGACGGTGCGAGAGCGCTACCCGTTTGTTCTCGTGGATGAGTTTCAGGATACAAATGATGCCCAGTACCAACTCGTGAAGCTGATTGCTGCGCCAAAGAACAATTTGACGGTGGTGGGGGATGATGATCAGTCGATTTATAAATTTCGTGGGGCCTCGCTTGCAAACATTCTTCGTTTTGAAAAAGATTATTCTGAAGCGAAGCGTATTGTGCTCACGACAAATTACCGATCCTCGCAAGCCATTTTGGATCAGGCACACGCATTCATTCAACACAACAATCCCAATCGGCTTGAGGCAAGTTCTGAAGGCGCGTTGAGTAAGAAGTTGAAAGCGGGGCTTGAACTCACTGGCACGATTGAACACCTGCACGCCGATCGACTGGAAGACGAGGTTTCCATGGTGGTTGAGAAGATTGTTTCACTCAAGGATGAGGGGGTTGCGTGGAGTGATTTTGCCATTCTTGTGCGCTCAAACAGTGCGGGGATGGATTTTGCCCAGGTACTTGAGCGTCACAAGATTCCCTATCAATTTCTTGCCTTGAGTGGTCTTTACACCAAGCCGGTTGTGCTCGATGTGCTTTCGTGGCTGCGGGTGATAGACAATCCTTTTGATAGCCCGAGTATGTACCGCTTGCTCTCTCAGGGTGCACAGGGACTTTCCACCCAGACGATCATCGAACTCAATCATCTTGCCTATCAAAAGGGGAAGAGCCTCTATGAGGCGTGTCAGCTCGCTCAAGTGTCGTCAGGGCTTCCACCTGAGGAGGTTGAACGTCTCCGTCTAATTTTAGGCCTCATCGAACGTCTTCAAAAAGAAGCTCGAACGAGGAGAATTGGTGAACTGTATATTCTCGTTGCAAAGCAGACCGGGTATCTCGAGTGGTTGAATCATCAAGGGGAGCGATTTAAACAGGAGGGGTTTGGGTACCTACAACAGATGTATGAGCGCATGAGATCCTTTGAGCGACGTCATGAGCATCCTGTGCTCCACCATTTCTTGAAGGAGTTTGAGCATGAGCGCGCTGCCGGAGAGGAGGGTTCGTTGAATGTAGATTTTGATGCAGGACCTGATGTCGTAAAAATTATGACCGTGCATGCGGCCAAGGGGCTTGAGTTTAAACATGTTTTTGTCGTGAATCTCGTAAACCAGCGATTTCCGACCAATGCAAAATCAGAAAGCATTCCACTTCCTGAGGCACTTGTGCCATCCTCGAGCGACTCAGTAGATCATCTTGAAGAAGAGCGTCGGCTCTTCTATGTGGCAATGACCCGAGCGAAGGAGGGACTCTTCTTTACCTCTGCCTCAGACTACGGTGGTGCACGTAAGCGTAAACTCTCTCGGTTTTTGTATGAATTGGGCTATGAGGAGCCAAAGAAGGATGACACGCTTGTGGTAGAGATTTTTGATGAAGATCGGGGACCTGAGGCATACACAGATCAGCAGATACACATGCCCATCCCTAAACAATTCTCGTTTACACAGTTAGCCGCATTTAATACTTGCCCATTACAGTATAAATTTGCACACATTCTCAACGTCCCCGTGTTTGGAAAGTGGACCTTCTCTTTTGGGAAGACCATGCATAACACATTGCAACGTTATTTTACAGTGTGGCAGGAACGTGCAGGGGCAGAGCAGGGGAGTCTGTTTGAAGTGCCTGAAGCACAACACTTCGAAAATCTTCCAGTCTCAAAAGATGAACTCTTTGAACTCTTTGATCAGTGTTGGCAAGATGATTGGTATATCAATGACACGCAACGAGAGGAGTATCGTGAAAAAGGGAGGGAATCCTTAAGGGGATTTATAAAGATGATTCAGAATGCACCACCGAAACCACTCACGCTTGAACAAGGATTCACGTTGAAGCTGGGTGATGTGGTCGTCAAGGGACGTATTGACCGCATTGATGCACTCGATGAGGGTGGGGTGGAAATTATTGACTATAAAACCGGCAGTGCAAAAACGGACAAAAAGCTTTCGAAGCAAGACAAGGAGCAGCTGTTCTTGTATCAGCTAGCCGCAAGGGATGTTCTGGGTCTTGATGTCCGTAGGCTGACGTTTCATTATTTAGAAGATAATTCGCAGGTTTCATTTCTTGGGTCTCCTGAGGACTTGTTGAATCTAGAAGAGCAGGTTGTGGATCGTGTTCAGCAGATTCGCACATCGAGCTTTGAAGCCACACCGGGGTTTCACTGTTCATTTTGTGACTTCGCTGACATTTGTGAGTTTAAGGCTCGTTAACGTACAATAGAGTCCTATGGGGCTTTCTCCACTGGGAAATTTATTGAACGGAGCCGTGAACAGAGCGGGAATCGGGCGCCAAATTACAGCGGCGTTCATTGTTGATCGTTCAGACAAGGTTCTGAAGGAGTTGCTCCCTACAGGTTGCGACACAGATGCTCGGACACTCTCATTTGCAAAGGAGACGATCACGATCGGGGTGGTCACGGGAGCGGTACAAGACCATCTTATGCAGCAAGAAGAATCATTTATTGTTCGACTCAACGAGATTCTAGGTGGAAACTATATTCAACACGTTCGTTTTCGTTTCAAACCAAGGGGAGTATGAATTTCAAAACATTTTTAATCATCATGGGAGTTGCGAGCGCTGTTGCATGGATTGCATGGCTGGTGGTGGTGAATGCTATTGATCCAACACGTTCAGGTCTCCTGGGGTTTATTTTGTTTTACGGAAGTCTTGCCTCGGCGCTTCTTGGAACACTTTCTGTTGCAGGAGTCCTCATCAGAATATGGTTAAAAAAAGATGAGATTCTTGTTCGTATGAGCGCACGTTCATTTCGACAGGCGCTTCTACTCACAGTCCTTTTTATCGGGGGGCTGGTTCTCTCAGGTCTGGGTCTTCTCCGTTGGTGGACTCTTGTTCTCTTTATCCTTATTGTCAGTATTTTTGAGATGATTTTTCTAAGTCTGAAAAAGAAGTAGGCTTGAGCACTAAAGATATTCATGAACTAGTTGATAGTAGCTCTACGGTCAGGTAAAATCTCGGGGTCAAGATCCTATTTTTGTTTTGTGGATAACTATGTTTAACAAACTATTCGGACATTTTTCAAAGGATCTCGGGATTGATCTCGGTACCTCAAACACCCTTGTTTATTCAAGTGATGGAGGCATTGTGATAAATGAACCATCAATTGTGGCGGTAAACACCAGAACAGATCAAATTCTTGCCGTTGGTAAGGATGCCAAGGATATGTTGGGTAAGACACCTCCCCACATTCAAATCACCAAGCCGCTTACAAACGGTGTCATTTCTGACTTTGAAATCACAGAGAAAATGCTCAAGTATTTTATTGATAAGGTTCATTCCGAGTCGTTTACCATCATTCCAAGACCAACGATTGTTATTGGTGTCCCGCTTGAGACGACTGAGGTTGAGCGGAAAGCGATTGAAGACGCAGCTCTCTCTGCTGGGGCGCGCAAGGTGCACATGGTTGAAAATACGATGCTTGCTGCGCTGGGTGCCAGGCTTCCACTTTCAGAATCGCTTGGAATGATGGTGGTTGATATTGGTGGTGGGACAACGGAAATTGCCGTGATGTCTCTTGCGGGTGTTGTGACCTGGAAATCACTAGACGTCGCTGGTGACGAATTGAATAAAAATATTATTCACTACGCACGTGATGCGTTTAACCTGCTTCTTGGTGAGCGCATTGCAGAAAAAGTGAAGATGCGCATCGGAAGTGCGATTGCACAAGAAGAGCCACTCACCATTGAGATGCGTGGACGAGATTTACTTAGTGGTCTTCCAAAAGAAATTATTGTTAACGATACACAGATTCGTGAGGCTTTAGAGCGCTCTATTCGCACCATTATTGATAGCATCAAATCAACACTTGAGACCACTCCACCGGAATTAGTGGCAGACATCTACGAGCGGGGGATTATTTTAACGGGAGGCGGTGCGTTGTTACGTGGATTGGATCAGTTGATTTCACGTGAGGCCGCCATCCCTGTTCGTGTGGCTGAGGATCCACTTACCTCTGTGGTGCGTGGAGCCGGACTTCTTTTAGATGATCCAGAGCTTCTCAAGGACATCACCCTTCCTTCAGCCAGTGAAGGGAGCATCGTTTAACCTATGTCAAAGCGGTCATTGCTCTCATCAAGATCCGCACGACGTCTGTATCTCCCTGCTGGGGTTGTCCTTCTTCTCATCATCTTGTTCTTTGGACGAACAGTAGATGTCTTATCCGTTATTCAACGACCGCTTTCCGCCCTCGGAACCAGCATCTATGAGGATGTCTTTTATTTTTTGACGGCAGGATCAATTTTACCGAGTGAACTAGAGGTTCTTATTGGACAGCGAGACGCCTACATGGTCGATCAGACAGAATTAGAACTTTTAAGAGACGAGAACAATGCCTTGATGGAACTGTTGGGATTTCTTGAAAGAGCTAATTATTCAACTGTTTCTGCAAACATCACTGGTCGAAGCATTGGTCCGGATTCAAATCGTTTTCTTATTGATCGAGGTGAGGAGGATGGGATTCATGAGGGGCAGGCTGTCGTTGTTGGGGAAGGGTTCATTATTGGAAAAGTCCTAAGCACAGGACCTTACACATCAACTGTCACGGTATTGTCAGACCCAGACATGGCGCTCGCAGTCTCTATTCTCAATGAAACCCGCACCATTGGAATCGTTGAAGGAGGAATGGGGAATTTACTGACCATGTCTTTTGTTCCAGAAGAGGAGCGGATTGAAGTGAATGATATTGTTGTGACATCCGGGCTCGATGAGTCTGTTCCAAGTGGGCTACTCGTTGGTGTGATTAATGCCATTGTTGTTGACGATCAGACTCCATTTCAAGAAGCTGTTGTAGAGCCTGTGGCAGACGCCCACAGATATTCTCAGGTTCTTGTCATCCTCACGGACACTTTATGACACGCATTCTCTGGTTCATCCTGCTGTTCATTCTTTTAACTTCTCTAGAGCTCGCTTTCATCTCTTCATTGCCATTTCCGTTCTCTGCTGCTCCTTTGGTTATCACACTAAGCATCTTGAGATTGCAGGCGCAGAATGATCCCTATGCCATTGGCTGGATTATTCTGTACGGCATCCTTCTTGATCTGTTCCGTTTGCACACACTTCCATTTGCGACGCTTGCCTATGCAATTGCTGCTGTTGCGGCGCTCATCATGTCACGACTCCTGTTTTCTAATCGTTCGTTCTATGGTGTACTCGGTACAACCGTCTCGGTGCTCATTGTTCTCTCGGTGACAGAGATCCTAACACTGTTTGCAACACAGCTCACTGACACGTCCATTATCTCTCTTGAAGATTATTTCAGTTTTACGTTTTGGCGCATGATTGGGGCAACGGTGTTATTACTTTTTTTCTTTCCACTTCAACGATCCTTTGTTTCTCGTATTCACTCTCTCTTCTAAACATGTCTTGGTTTCGTAAATCCACAACAAAACATCTCTTTATCCTTCAAGATGACGGCCGTTTTGGAACTGTTCATCATCAGAATCTCGGGGACATGAGTCATGAGTATGTGGAGTTTGATGAGGTGACTTCGAACAAAACACAGTTTGTAAAGATGAAGATAGGTTCAAAGCGGTTACGCCTCTTTTCTATTTTCATCCTCTCATTTCTTTTCCTTTTTCTAGGACGCTCAGCACAACTTCAAATTGTTGAGGGGGGACACTATCAGGCACTCTCCGTACGGAATCGAGAATCAGTTAAACTTATTGTCCCTCCACGAGGGTCTATTTTTGATCGTCATGGTCAACTCCTGGCATCGAATGAAGCAACTTTTTCACTCACCATGACCATAGGGGATCTCCCTATCGACGAAGAGGAGCGGACGGAACAAATTGAATATGTGGCTTCTCTTGCAGGACTTGTGCGAACAGATATTGATTTATTAATTTCTGATTTTATCTCAAGGCCTTACGATGCGATTCCCGTGAAGGAGTATCTTTCCTATGAAACAGCGATGCGTCTTGCAATTGAACTGGCCTCGATTGACGCATTCGATCTCGTCACAGGAACCAAGAGAGTTTACAGTTCTTCAGCCCCTTCACTCTCTCATGTGTTGGGATATACAGGTAATGTAAGTGCCTCAGAACTTGAAACGCTTGACGATACGTACCGACCTATTGATGAGGTGGGGAAGTCAGGGGTGGAACGTACAGCCGAAAGCGTGCTCAGAGGGATCCCTGGTCAGCTTGTATATGAAGTTGATGCACAAGGGACGAAGCTTGCTGTCGTGACAGAAGAATCTCCAGTACCTGGCGCAGATATTTCCTTAAGTATTGATTTAGATTTTCAAAAATACATTGAACTTGAACTTCAGAACACATTGGATCGTGTTGGTGCCTCACGAGGATCCGTGGTGGCCGTTGATCCTCAAACAGGAGCCATCCGCGCCATGGTCAGCCTGCCGACGTTCGACAGCAATCTCTTTGTTAACGGCATTAGTACAGAAAATTACCAGGCATTTCTTAATGATCCAGATCAGCCGTTGTTTCCAAGAGCTATTGCTGGTGAGTATCCTTCGGGATCCACGTTTAAGCCCTTTATTGCTTATGCAGCCCTTGCTGAAGGCGTGGTGAATGAACACACCTCCTTTGTTTCCACTGGTGGGCTTAGGATCGGTCAGTGGTTCTTTCCTGACTGGAAGGCTGGTGGGCATGGAGTGACAGATGTCCGAAAAGCGATCTCCGAATCCGTGAATACGTATTTTTACATCATCGGAGGTGGGTTTGATTCTGTGACGGGCCTCGGGGTTGAGCGTATTAACACGTATGCTGCACGTTTTGGTTTCGGTAGCCCTACCGGAGTTGATTTATCGGGAGAACAGGATGGGTTTCTTCCGACAAAGGAATGGAAGGAGGAGGCGAAGGGGGAGCGTTGGTATGTTGGAGACACGTATCATCTTTCCATTGGTCAAGGAGATTTTCTGACCACACCGCTTCAGATGGCTGTGGCAACGTCTGTGATCGCAAACGGTGGGTATTTGTTTGAACCTTATGTGGTCGAAACGGTTGATGGTTCTGGATGGATTGATTTTTCAAAAGGAGAGATGACGGAGATTGAAGGATTGGATGCGTACGCACTCGAAGTTGTTCGACAGGGGATGCGTCAAACTGTCACGATTGGAAGTGCACGTTCACTTTCCGCCCTGGGAGAAGATGTTGCGGCAAAAACAGGGACAGCGCAGACACCCGGAGATCGCCCTTATCACTCTTGGTTTACAGGATTTGCTCCTTACGATGATCCAAACCTTGCACTCGTTGTTCTCATCGAGGAAGGTGGAGAGAGTAACGATGCAGCTGTTCCACTTGCATTCTCAATCTACAACTGGTGGTTTACTCAGGGAATGTAAGCACCTTTTGTGGATTTTGTTATACTAGTGGAGCTATGTCATTTATGAAACGCATTCTTCTCGTGCTCATCTGTCTCATTCCGATTTCGGTGAGTGCACAGACAATTGAACATCGGGAAGAAAACGTGAGAATCAGTGAGGTCGTCACAGAAGAAATGAATGATCGTGGTCTTCTGGATTATACGCTGAACGTTGAAACCACATACGGAGAATCTTTTTTTGTTGATACAAAGGAATCGCTCTTGGGTGGGCTTTCTCTTAAACTTGAGGAAGGAGATAATATTCTTGTGGAGATTGTCGAAGAAGCTGATGGGACAACAGCCTTCTACAAGGACATTCCTCGCGTGAACGCCTTGTACCTCATTGGAGGACTCTTTCTCCTCATTACGCTTTGCGTTGGACTTTTACGAGGACTACGTTCAATCATTGGACTTGGTGTGACGATGCTTATTTTGTTTTGGTGGGTGTTCCCATCGATACTCGCTGGAGCGGATCCTGTGACTGTGACGGTCCTTGGTTCCATTGTCATTCTTGCTGTGAACATGCATCTGTCTCACGGGATCAAACGACAAACTTTTTTAGCGTTCTTAAGTTCTGTTGCAGGACTTGGTCTCGTCCTACTCTTTACGATTTTGTTCACAGGGTTGGCACATCTGACGGGTCTTGGCACAGAAGAAGCAACGCTTTTGTTCTGGGAAATCTCCACAATCAAGCTCCCTGTAGGTCTCCTTATGGCGGGAATTATCTTAGGAGCTGCTGGTGTTTTGGATGACATTGCTATTACGCAAAATGAGGTTGTCGAAGAGCTTCTTAGAGCGAACCCCTATACGGATCGCAGGACGTTGTTTAAGCGGGCGATGAGTGTTGGTCGCCATCACATTGCCTCAACAGTGAATACCCTTGTACTGGTCTACGCAGGTGCGGCTCTTCCACTTCTTCTTTTATTCATGCACTTCAGTGGTTCCTGGCAATCGTTCCTTCAGTATGAAGTTGTTGCGGAAGAGATTGTTCGTACGTTTGCTGGCACAAGTGCGCTTGTGTTAACGGTTCCTATTAGTACATTTTTCGCAACACTCCAACCAAAAACTCTTGACACAGAGAAGCACCCAACATAGTCTGGGTAAACACGTATGCCAACCTATTTATCAGAAGAGGCTTTGAGTGCGCTGAAATCAGAGCTTGAAACACGCAAAAAAATCACGAGAGGAGAGATCGCAGAGGATATCGGTGCAGCAAAAGAATTAGGTGATATCTCAGAGAATTTCGAATATCAGGAAGCGAAGGAACGACAAAGTCTCAACGAGGCTCGTATTTTCGAGATTGAGGCCATGATTCACGATACGGTTATTGTCGAGGAATCAACTGGCGGCTCAGTGATTACACTTGGAACAACCTTTATTGTTACGGTTGATGGCGAAGAAAAAACGTTCTCACTCGTAGGGTCGACAGAGGCAGATCCTATGAGCGGAAGGATTAGTAACGAGTCTCCTCTGGGTGCCGCATTCTTTGGTAGGAAGGTTGGTGATTCCGTTGAAATTGATGTCCTGTCCGGTAAGATTGTGTACACAATCATCAAGATTCAGTAGCTTTTGACAATTTACCCAAAAGATAGTAAAAATACGGCATATTTCGCTGTATTTTTTATGACACAAGAAGAACAAGACCGACTTAATCGACTTGCCGCAATCCGTGAGACAGGGGTGGACCCATATCCGTCTAAAACGTCCCGCACTCATGAGGTGCGCGCTTTTTTGTCTGACTTCAACAGGCTTGAATCATCAGGTGATCGCGTGACACTCGTTGGACGTATTCGGCTTTTGCGTAAACATGGAGGACTCACATTCCTGCAGCTACAGGATGCATCAGGAACGTCTCAACTTGCATTGAAGCGTGACGAGGTTGGAGAGGATGTGTACAGCCAATTTCATGCAACCGTGGATGTTGCTGACTTTCTTGAGGTGCATGGAACAGCGTTCGCAACCAAGAAAGGGGAGCCCACACTCAATATCCAAGCGTACAAGATGTTGACGAAGAGCACGCTACCACTTCCCGAGAAATGGCATGGGGTGAGTGATATTGAGACACGATTCCGCAAGCGCTATCTAGATTTAATCATGAATGAGGATGTGCGAGAGCGCATGATGAAGCGTACAAGAATCATCTCAGCCATCCGTGAACTTTTGGACGTAAAAGGATTCATGGAAGTAGAGACACCAACGTTGCAACCAATTTACGGTGGGGGATTTGCGAAGCCTTTTGTGACGCACCATAACGCCCTTGATGCAGATTTCTTTTTGCGCATTTCAGATGAAATGTATTTGAAACGCTTGCTTGTGGGTGGATTCGAGAAGGTTTATGAGATCACTAAAGTCTTTCGTAACGAAGGAATCGATCGTGACCACAATCCCGAGTTCACCATGTTTGAAGCACAGGTTGCCTATGAAAATGTGGACTACGGCATGGATCTCTTTGAAGAGATTTTTGAATACGCTGCACAAAAAGCTCTTGGAACAACACACGTGCAGCACGAAGAGGTACTGATTGAACTACAGCGCCCATGGAAACGTATGAGGCTCATTGACTCTGTGGCAGAAATTGGAGGTCTTCCAACGGAAACATGGGGTGAGCTTGAACCCGCACGAGCCGTTCTTAAAGAAAAACTTTCAAAGAAGGCTCAAGAAGAAGTAGGCCGCATCACAAGCGTAGGTGAACTCTTAGCCTTTGCGTTTGAGGAACTTGTAGAGGAAAAACTGATTCAGCCTACCATTATCTACGATTATCCAGTCGAGGTCTCTCCGCTTGCCAAACGAGCTTCAGATAAACGTTTTGTTGAGCGTTTTGAGGCGTTTGCGCTGGGAAGTGAGATTGGAAACAACTATTCAGAGCTCAATGATCCTGTGGATCTTGAACAACGATTTATTGAAGAGAAGGATCGAGAAAAAGCAGGATTTGACGAAGCGCATCAAACAGACTTTGCCTATCTTGAAGCGATCAAGCATGGCATGCCTCCGGCATGTGGACTTGGAATTGGGATTGATCGAATGATTATGCTTCTGACGGGTGCGAAAAATATTAAGGAGGTCATCTTGTTTCCAACACTGCGTCCCGAGCAAGAAGAGTAGTATGGCAGGAAAGCGCGTTCTTGTATTTGGGACCTTTGACGGTCTTCATCCAGGTCACTACTTCTTTTTACGTTCAGCAAAAGCACGTGGAGACGTGCTTGTTGTTGGTGTCGCTCGGGACGAGCATGTAAATACATTGAAGCAAAAACGTGTTGGTCAGATTCTTGCACAGCGTATGCAAGCGCTCAAGAACCTTCCATTTGTGGATGAGGTTCACGCATGTGATACAGAACTCGGCTCTTTTGATATTTTGAAGGCGACAAACCCCGATCTTATTGTTGTTGGTCATGATCAATACGAACTTGAGCAGGATCTGATTCGCTGGATGAGTGAACATGATGCCTACATCCCCATGCTCCGCATCAAGAAAATTTAATAGCCGTAAGAGGCTGATGCTATGCACCGACATCGAACATGGGTTGAAGTAAGCGAACGCGCTCTTACCCATAACATTGAAACACTAAGGTTGTTATTAGAAAAAAATGCGCGATTTTGTGCTGTTCTAAAATCAAACGCTTATGGACATGGGTTAAAAGAGGTCGCCCAAATTGCGGGTAGGGCAGGAGTGGACGCCTTCGCCGTTGATAGTATTGATGAAGCACTTAGTCTCAGGGCCCTTTTTCCATCAAGCCTTATTATTGTCCTCGGTTATACACTCTTTGAGCGTTATGAAGACGCAATCAAATCAAATATTCATTTAACACTCTACGACAAAGAGGGGATTGAACAGGCGGAATCCGTAGCAAAGCAGCTAGCCAAACAAGCGCAAATTCATCTAAAGATCGAGACCGGAACATCACGACAAGGAGTCCTGAAGGATGACTTGCTGGATTTACTAAAGGATCTACAGAGAATGCCACATGTACGCCTTGCTGGTGTTTCAACCCATTTTGCGAATATTGAGGATTCATCTAACCCTGAGTACGCCACCCTACAATTTTCTAGATTTCAAGAAGCTGTAGATGCTGTAAGAGAGCTCGGTTTTGACCCAGAGCTTGTTCACTGTGCTTGTTCAGCTGCGATTATTCTTTATCCGGATACGCATGCAACACTCGTTCGTGCTGGAATTTCTTTGTATGGTCTTTGGTCCTCGGAGCTGGTTCAGCAGACGGTGCGCAATCAACACCTTAAATGTGATCTGCGTCCCGCACTCACGTGGAAAACTCGCGTTGCTCAGGTAAAGTCAATTTCAATGGGGACACCGGTCGGGTATGGACTCACGGAGGTGATGAAACGACGGGGTAGAATTGCCGTGATTCCAGTAGGTTATTTTGATGGATTCGACCGAGGACTTTCTTCTGTTGGAGAAGTTTTGATCCGTGGCTGCCGTTGTAAAGTGATTGGCCGCATCTGCATGAATATGTGCATGGTGGATGTGTCTTCAGTTCCAGACATCCAAAAAGAGGATGAAGTGATATTATTGGGTACAGAGGGACGTCACGTTATTTCAGCTGATGACATGGCAAAAAAAATTGGCACGATCAACTATGAAATTGTGACACGCATCAATCCAATTATTCCAAGATTGGTGATCTAGCATGCCAAAGAAAAACTACTTTAAACGAGATTCAAGAAAGCGATACCAATCAAAACGTTTTCAGAATCCATTTTTTAAACGAAAGTCTGAGTTACCGTGGAAACATGCAGTGATCGCTGTTGGTGTTATATCGGTTATTGTATTGATTGTGGTTGTTTCTCTTGGACACCAAAAACTTAATATTCGTGATGTCGTTATAACGGGGGTTGAACATAGCTCAAAGACGAGTCTAGAGTTTGAAATTCTTAACTATGTGAATCGTGATGCCCTTTTTTTATTCACTCGTGCAAATATTTTTCTCTTTAGGCCGCTGGATCTCGTGAACCAGCTCTCATCGATCTTCACCTTTGCAACCATCGATGTTTCCACACAAGGCACAGTGCTTTACATCACCCTCGAGGAACGCACTTCGAACTTGATTTGGAAAACAGGTGAGTCTGAGTACATTGTTGATTTGACTGGTACGGTTGTTCGTAAGAGGGAAGGGGAGGAAATTCAGAAAGATCTGCCGCTATTCATCGATAAAAACAACCTGCCAGTATCAATCGGGGAGGCTGTGCTTACGGAAAAAGAAGTGAACGGAACACTCTTGTTTCATGAGCATCTCCAAGCACAGGGCATCTCATTTTACGACACTATCTTTGACCGCCTTGCTGGAAAGTGGGTGAGTGTCACAACAGCGGCTGGGTATGCGTTACTGTTTGATCCAACCGGTGATATTGATGCCCAGGCCAGTCGTTTGGAAACGGTCCTGGCAACGCAAGTCGATGATCCATCCGCACTTGATTACATCGATTTACGCTTTGGAGACCATATTTACTTTAAATAGTCCCACTTGCTTTTGTTTTCCAAGGTACCTACACACCTCCTCTTTCTCTCAGGTCAATTTCTTAGTGTCGTATAAGGTATATTGTGCGACACAAAATTAATTGATTAATTTTACTGAAGAAGGGTCAGGGCACCACCCTGTTCAAACATCCCAGAAAGATAGACAAGGATAAGCAGGATGACTCCAATGACGAAAATGGTGATCCCTAGCATGGTGAGAGCCATAATGAGGTCATCATCACCAGCAGCGCCTTTAATCATCACAGCACTCACCCCTATTACAATAAGAAGAGGGGTGAGTGTAAATACCCAACCAATAAATGTGAGAATGCCGACAAGGGTCATACTAGTAAGTAATTAAGTAGTCGAGTGGATTTGTTGGAATGCCGTTCTTGCGGACTTCAAAGTGTACGTGTGGGCCTGTAGAAAACCCTGTGCTCCCTACGGCTCCAATCGTCTGCCCACGCGTAACAAATTGATCAGGAGAGACATCAATGCGTGACATGTGAGCATAGAGCGTTGCAACCCCGTCAGCATGAATAATCATCACATAGTTTCCATACAACCTCCCTACCCTCGTCCAGGCTACATAACCCGGTGCTGCTGATGAAATGGGTGTTCCGGAAGTCGCTGGAAGATCTAGACCTGAGTGTTCAAAAAGATTTCTAAATGGATAGGTTGGGTCATGAAAATAGGCTGAAATACCACGTGTCGTTGGGTTGACTGGCCATGAAAGAATTGAGCTGTCCCCTACTTCGTCATTTGCATTAAGCTTCCCTTCAATTTCTGCCTGGAGTAAAGAAATTTGTTGGTTGATGAAGGCTTCTTCCTGAGCCAATTGATTGAGTAAGAGTTGAAATTCAGCCTCAGACTGTTGAGTCGCACTAATAAGGACTTCCGTTGACCGTTCTTCTTCTTCAAGAAGTTCAATTTCATCTATAAGCGCCAATTCCAACTCTTCAAGTTGCTCACGTTTACTATCTTCTCGCTCGCGCTTTTCAAAGAGCTGGTTCTTTGCCACTTGTGCAAGCTCCACAGCCTGTTTGAGGTCTGTGTTGATCGTTTCAAGCTGCTCCAACTCATCAAACAAGTCAGCTAAGGATTCTGTTCCAAAGAAAGATTGGAATGGAAGGTCATTATCTACAACTTGAATTTGTCGCAAAACATCTGCAATCATCTGTTCTTGTTCTGTGAGTTGTGTTTCAAGTGTATGAATTTCTGTCTCAACGAGGTGCATCTCCTCGTTGACAAGATCAATTTCCTGCTCTGTTTGTATGATCTGAAGTTCTGTTTTTTTGGTCCGGTTACTTAAGAGATCTAGTTCAGCACTTAGACTTGCTTCTTCAGCTTGCTTTCGATCAATCAATGATTGATAGGAATCAATCTGTCGAGAAATTTGGTCAATACTCTGCTGCTTATCCTCAATACTTTGGTTCAATGAGTTGATCTCATCTGAGACAACCTCCTGTGCAAACACAACACTGATACCCAGAATAAGGGTTGTCAGTAGAGAGAACGCTGAGATACGAAGAACCTCCCTAGGCATCATGAAAGTTTATTGAGTGCGTTCTTAATGCGTTGAATTGATTCTTGCTTGCCGAACACCCACAGAAGTTCGAAAGGCCCCGGTGACTTACCTGCGCCAGAGAGTGCTACACGCAGTGGCCACAAGACATTTCCGTTTTGTAATTCCTTATCATTAATATACCCCTTTATCCCCTCTTCAATCAATGATCGATCCTCAAAAAATGCGTCCAATTGTGCTTCCAAAAAACTGCGCATTCCCTCAAGTTGTGTCTTTGCATCAGTCAGATCAGCCTTTTTCCACACAAGGAGTTCGGCATTGTAATCTGGTTGGGAGATGTACATGGGCAGCTGTTCTTGGAGATTAATGAGTACATCAAGACGATCCTTTTCAATATCCATGATTCTTTCCATGAACACACGATCGATTTCCTTCCCAACACCTATTTGTTTCGTGATTTCGACAAGCCTTACTGTGTCAGTTTGTTTGATGTATTGCCCATTCATCCATCGCAGCTTCTCTTGGTCAAACACGGCGCCACCTTTGTTGACTTTGGAGAGCTCAAAAGATTCTTCCAACTCTTGGAGTGTGTAAATTTCGCGATCACCTGTTGGGTTAAAACCGAGAAGGGCCACAAAATTCAACAAGGCTTCAGGGAGGTACCCCTTTCCAAGAAAGTCCTCAACAGCGACATCTCCTTGTCTCTTAGAAAGCTTAGAGCGATCTGGGTTCAGAATGAGGGGAAGGTGCGCAAAGACAGGAAGTGGGAATCCGAATGCTTGATAGAGAATAATGTGTTTTGGTACAGAGGAAATCCATTCCTCTCCACGGATGACATGTGTGATCCCCATGAGGTGGTCATCGACCACGACAGCGAGATGATAGGTTGGAAATCCGTCTGTTTTTACAAGAACCTGATCGTCGATCTCACTGTTATTAATAGTGATCGACCCACGGACTTCATCCTGAAACGTTGTTTCCCCTTCAGGAATTTTGAGTCTCACCACATGTGGCTCCCCTGCCCCCATACGCTCCTTCACCTCCTCGGCACCTAATTTCAAGCACGTACGGTCATACTTAG
The DNA here is from genome assembly GCA_002791295.1 of Candidatus Uhrbacteria bacterium CG_4_9_14_3_um_filter_50_9. GTDB lineage: Bacteria > Patescibacteriota > Patescibacteriia > UBA9934 > GWF2-40-263 > UM-FILTER-50-9. Next base: position 26,514 of record PFWU01000012.1, on the reverse strand, counting down.
TTGGGAGCTTGGCAAGCTGCTGCTCCTTCCGTACTTGGTCTAGTCGTTCTTTCGAACAGAAACAGACATAGGCATGACCTTCGTCCAAAAGACGCTGTGCGTGTTCCTTGTAGATCTCGAGTCGCTCGGATTGAATATACGGACCCTGCTCACCCTTTGAACTGAGTGTGCCGTCCTTGAGTAGGATTGGACCCTCGTCATACGCAATTCCAACCGCATCCAGGGTGCGGATAAGGGACTCTATCGCACCATCCACAAGCCGTGCTTGGTCTGTGTCCTCAACACGGAGCACCAAGGCGCCTTGGTTTTTTTTGGCATGAAGATAGTTATAAAGAACCGTTCGAAGAGAGCCGATGTGTAGAAAGCCTGTTGGAGATGGTGGAAATCGTGTTTTGACGTTCATAAACCTCTTAACTGTTTGAATACTTCTGAAAATACGTGTCGGGTAGGTACTATGACCCCCCGTTCTCGAAAGGCCTTTTTTGCCACAAGAAACGGGAAGACAATAGAGGCATTGACGATTCGCTGCAAGCGCTGTGGTTCAATAGAAACCCGCCAGAGCCACTCTAAGCCAATTTGACGCATCCATAAAGGGCTTCGCTGCCTCTGCCCCGCGATCATCTCAAGGGAGCCTCCGATCCCGATGAGAATTTTAATAAACGGAAAGCACTTGGCGAGTGCGGTCATCACACGTTCCTGTTTCCCCTGCCCTAGCGCGACCGCAACCACATCGGGTTTCTCTTGTTCAATAATCGTGAGTGTCTTCGCGGTAAGTTCCACCTGTCCCCCTTCACTTTTTAAAAAACCTGGATCGTGTGCAACAATGGCAAGGTCGGGATGTTGTGTCTTGAGCACGATTGCCGACTGCCCAGCGGCACCGGGATGACCACCAAGAAGGAGCACCTTTTTTTGTTGTGCCTGAGCGATGCTCACGAGATCAAGAAAGAGATCAACACCTGGATACCTGTGAAGGAGTCGTGCGGTTGAGAGCGCGGCCACGGCGTACCGAAGTGAAACTGAATCTGGCACAGATAAATCCGACGTGTTTAGCAGTTCTACAAAAGAAGGATCTCTCCTCCCCTCTAATAAAAACTCAGCGTTAGGTGTCACGATGATGTGAGGTCGTTGACCCCCAAGCCAGGTTGTGAGTTGTTGTGAAATCGTGTGTTTATCCAGATCATCGATTCTCACGCCAAAGAGTTGATGTTGCATAACTGTCCACAATAGTACCAAAAAACATTGACAAATGCCCGTTAGCACTCTATAGTTGAGAGTGCTAATATCACTCTATCTATGATGCCAAACAATTTTACATTGAAGTCACAAGAGGCCATTCAAACGGCACATAATATTGCTGTCGAAAACGGACAACAGGCTCTTGAGCCGATTCATCTCCTCTCCTCTTTACTTGGACAAGATGATGGTGTCGTGAGTGCAATCGTTGACAAAATTTCACCAAATAAATCTGAACTTCGAGGAGAAGTGGAAACGATTTTGGAATCGCTCCCCTCTTCTTCTGCACAGAAGCAAGTTGGAGGACTCTCGCAGATCTACATGAGCCAACAAATGGCGAATGTTCTTGCAAGTGCCCACAAAAAGTCCAAATCATTTAGTGATGATTTTATTTCGACAGAGCATCTCCTCCTTGGCCTTCTGAGTAACAAGGCTGTTGCGAGGCTGTTGCTTGGATATGAGATCACAGAGGAATCTGTCATGCAGGCTCTCAAGGGAATCCGTGGTAACCAGCGTGTTGATTCTCCTGAACCAGAAGGCCGTTACCAGGCGCTTGAAAAATACGGTTTCAACCTCACCGAGGCTGCACAGAAAGGAGAACTTGATCCCATCATCGGTCGGGATACGGAGATTCGTCGTGTGATGCAAGTGCTCTCCCGGCGCACAAAGAACAATCCTGTTCTCATTGGAGAGGCCGGTGTCGGTAAAACCGCTATTGTTGAGGGACTTGCACAGCGTATTGTTGCGGGGGACGTTCCCGAACTCTTGCAAGACAAGGTTATTATGGCTCTTGATATTGGAGCCATGGTGGCGGGTACCAAGTACCGTGGAGAGTTTGAAGATCGTCTAAAAGCTGTTGTGAAGGAAATCGAGGCCTCTAGTGGGAAGATGATTCTTTTTATTGATGAACTTCATACCCTCGTGGGGACCGGTACCACTGAGGGTGGCTCTCTTGATGCGTCAAATATGCTCAAGCCAGCTTTGGCACGCGGGAAGATGCGTGCGATTGGCGCCACAACCCTTAAGGAGTATCAAAAACATATTGAAAAGGACTCAGCACTTGAGCGTCGATTCCAGCCCATCATTGTGGAAGAACCAACCGTGGATGACACGATCGCTATTCTGCGTGGTATTAAAGAAAAGTACGAAGTGCACCATGGGGTGCGTATCTCTGATCCCGCTATTGTTGCGGCGGCAGAGCTTTCACATCGGTACATCACAGATCGCAATCTTCCAGATAAAGCCGTTGACCTCATTGATGAGGCTGGATCGGCTCTGCGTATGCAGATCGATTCCATGCCAGAGGAACTCGACCTTTTGAAGCGCGATCTGATGCGTTATGAGATCGAGCAGAAGGCTCTTGTGAAGGAAGAGGATAAGGACTCTAAGGCTCGACTGAAGGAGATTGAAAAACAAATTGCTGATCTGCGTGAAAAAACAGGAGCGTTTGAAGGAAAGTGGATGAACGAGAAGGAAAAGATCACCGCCATTCAAGGGATTAAGTCCTCTATTGAAAAGCTCCGTGCACGGGCGGAAATGGAAGAGCGTCGTGGGGATCTGGAAAAAGTTGCTGAGATTCGTTATGCAGAGATCCCTCAAGAGGAGCAGCGCCTGATTAAGACTGAGAAGGAATTGGTGAAGCTACAGAAAGAGCGTGGACTCCTTAAGGAAGTGATTGGCGAAGAGGATGTGGCGGCTGTTGTTTCACGCTGGACGCACATCCCTGTCTCAAAAATGCTTGAATCTGAAATGGAGAAGCTGGCTCGGATGGAGTCCGTCCTCTCTGATCGTGTTGTTGGACAAGAGGAAGCCATTAAGGCGGTTTCAAATGCGCTCCGTCGTTCTCGCGCCGGTATTGGTGAAGAGCAGCGACCGATTGGATCTTTCATGTTTCTTGGGCCAACCGGTGTTGGTAAGACTGAACTTGCGCGTGCGCTCGCTGCATTCATGTTCAATGACGAAAGTGCACTTGTGCGACTCGATATGTCTGAGTACATGGAGAAGCATGCCGTCTCAAAGATGATCGGTTCCCCTCCTGGATACATTGGTCACGACGAGGGTGGACAGCTCACAGAGATCGTTCGACGCAAGCCATACTCAGTCCTCTTGTTTGATGAAATTGAAAAGGCCCACCCAGATACCTTCAATATCCTTCTCCAAATACTGGAAGACGGACATCTCACAGATGCTAAGGGTCGCAGGGTAAACTTTAAAAACACAGTGATCATCATGACAAGCAACATTGGATCCGATGTGATTCTTTCATCAGACACAAGGCTGGAATCCATGGGGTTTGTGGATGGTGAGGCGGAGAAGGAAGACACCTCCGCACACAAGCAGGTGCTCGGGATGTTGAAGGATCACTTCCGACCAGAATTCCTCAACCGTGTCGATGAAATGATTGTCTTCCATTCCCTCACAGAGGCAGACATCGCAAAGATTGTTGAGCTGCAGCTACAGATTGTCTCTGACAGGCTCAAAGAGCAGCGCGACATCACCCTGAGCGTGAGTGCAACCGCCAAGAAGCTTCTCGCCAAAGAAGGCTTCGACCCAAGCTTCGGCGCCCGCCCACTCAAACGCGTCATCCAATCAAAAATCCTCGATCCACTGGCAATGAGCATCATCACCGGCGAAGCCCCCGAAGGATCAACAATATCAATCGGAGCCGCTGGTGAAGAGATCACGATTAAAGGATCAAAAAAGAAAGTAAAAGCAATGGCATAAAAAAGAACCGGCTGTAGTGGCCGGTTCTTTTTATCTCCATTGTCCGAGGGGTGAAAAAAAGCTATAATTCTCATATATGCATAGGTTTTTTTCTAGCCTTCTTTTACTGACGATAATCATCAATCCCCTCCTCTACCCTAGCGTTGCTATCGCTGAGGAGGATTATTCGTTTAATCCGCATTATCTGCTCTCTGATGACGATATGCTCAATGTTGACAGCATGTCGCTTGAGCAGATCCAGTTGTTTTTGACGCGTGGGACCTTGGCGGATTTGAGCTTTGTGGATCGAGATGGTGCCACACGGTCGGCAGCAGAGATTATCTACAATGCGGCGCAGACGTTTGAAATCAGCCCTCGTTTTTTACTTGTCTTGCTTCAACGTGAACAAAGTTTGGTGGAAGATGACTCCCCTACGGAGCGCCAGCTTGATTGGGCCATGGGATATGCTGTGTGTGACAGCTGCTCAAAGGAAGACCCACGCCTTGCAAAGTTCAAAGGATTTGCCAGGCAAGTTTGGTATGCGGCTGAGCGTATTCGAACCTCGTATCTTGATGACCTAGAATCACGTGGCTACACCGAAACAGGTGTGGGTCCAGGTATTGAAAAGGAAATTGATGGCACCATTGTTGTTCCGGTTAATTTCGCAACATCATCGCTCTACACCTACACCCCCCACCTGCATGGCAATGAGAACTTCGTGATTATTTGGGACAAGTGGTTCACACGGGACTACGTGAACGGAACCCTTTTGCAGGACTCAGCCACCGGAGCTGTGTGGCTCATTCAATATGGAGTCGCTCGACCCATCACCTCTCAAACAGCGTTCTATAGCCGATTTGATCCGAGTCTCGTCATCCCCGTAAGCTCCACAGAGATCGAGAAGTATGATCAAGGAGCTCCCATTAGTTTTCCAAATTATTCTCTCCTCCGCTCACCTACCGGGGTCGTCTACTTAATCGTTGACGATGAGCGACATGGGTTTGTCTCACAAGAAGCCTTCCGTGCGATCGGTTTCTCCCCTGACGAAATTATAGACGTGACCTGGGAAGATCTTGAACCGTACACCGAAGGAACACCTATCACGGCTGAATCCATCTACCCCCAAGGAGCGCTCCTTCAAGACAGCACAACAGGTGGAATTGTGTATGTGGAGAACGGTGTGCGTCATGCCATCTACTCACGGGAGATCCTTCAGTCACGCTTCGGTAATCTTCCGATTGTCTCCGTTTCTTCAGAGGACCTCGAAACCTACGAGCGCGGCGTGGACGTGACCTTTCCTGATGGAACACTCGTCGCTGTAATCGGCTCGCCAGATGTCTTTGTTGTTTCAGATGGACAACGCTTGCCAATCATGGATGAAGCTGCGTTCCTGCTCTATGGTTGGAAGTGGGATCAAATCGTCTGGACAAATGAACGATCTGTTCTCCTCCACCCACTTGGAAACGCCATCTCATCTGATTTTGTAGACGAAGACATTGAAGTGGCTTCCAACTAATATGATTGTTTTTGCTGCCATTGTTCCCCACTCACCACTATTGCTTGAACCTATTGGAAAGGAGAATCAAAAACACCTCAAGAAAACACTTGAGGCATTGCAAAAACTCAAGGAGGATTTGTATCTCTCTCGCCCAGATACAATTTTGGTGATCTCCTCACACGCAACCCGTCATGCGTCTCATTTTTCGATCAATTTGCATGATGAATACCAGACAGATTTTCGTGATTTTGGTGACATGAGTACGAGCCATGAGTTTTACCCGGACCTCGAGCTCATCACAGCGATTCGTCGAGAAGGGTACGACTCAAACCACCCAATCACCCTTGATTCAAATGTGAACCTCGACTACGGCGCAGGGGTTCCGCTCGAACTCTTGCATTCAATTGGTCTCACAAAAAAGATTGTCCCCGTCTCTTACAGCGGACTGAGCCCCAAAGAGCATCTTGCCTTTGGGAAGATGCTTCAGGAAGTGACTCAGAATTCTTCCGAGCGTATTGCTGTTATTGCTTCAGGGGATCTTTCCCACTGTCTTACCTCAGATGCCCCAGGAGGGTTTCATAAACACGCACGGGAATTTGACGAGACGATCCAGCGTGCGGTGGCAGAACTCTCGAGCTCGACCCTGCTCAGCATGAAGATGTTGCTTATAGAAGAAACAAAATCCTGTGTTTATGAGCAACTCCTGATCCTGTTTGGCTTGATTGAGCGAAAACGTTTGCGTCCAGAGATCCTCTCCTACGAAGCCCCCTTTGGCGTGGGATACCTTGTCGCACAATTCCACTTATGATCGCTGAAGTCTATCCAATCAAACGACTTCCGCGATCCATGCACGCCTTTGATTACAAAATTCCAAATGAGATTCAGGTTGTGCGGGGCGATCTCGTAGAAGTCCCATTCCGTGGCTCAACACTTTTTGGAATCGTCCGACTTGTGAAGGATCGACCAGAACGTGGGATCAAGATCAAAGAACTCATTGCAAAAGGATCGATTCAGCTAAGAGAGGAGGAACTCTCTTTTTTTGAATGGATGGCGTTTGATTTGGCGCAATCCTGTTCTTCTGTGCTTCACATGAGCCTCCCGCTTCCGCCCAAGCGAGGTGACACATCTTATACCCCAACAGTCGGTACGGGGTCTGTCACACTCCCGCGAAGCGAAGCAGATGTGTTGACCCGCATGATTCACTCGGTGAAGGATCGACGTGAACTTTTTTTACAAATTCCCGATCTTAAACGCATGACTGCCACGCTTGCCGCCTACTGTGCAACCGAACCTGATGAAAAAGTGCTTGTCATTGTTCCAACAGTTCAGGCAGCAAAGGCTGTTTACGATTGTCTGTCCTTTTTGGATCCCATTGTCTTCACTGCAGATCAAACAAATAATGAACGCTATCGACGCTGGATTGCCTTTCGAAAAAGGAAATCGGGTGTGATGGTGGGTACACGCATCGCCGCCCTGCTGCCGCATCATGATCTTACAACAATCTTTGTCCTTCAGTCAGGAGATGCAAATCACAAACAGTCGGATCGAAACCCTCGATATGACACACGCTACCTCTTATGGGAACTGCATAATCGTATTCACAGCAACCTGTTCTTTTTAGATGTTTCCCCGCGACTTGAGGATCTTTCGTGGTTTGCAGATCTCGAAAGAAGAGTCTGGAGTCGATCACATCCAGCAAGCATTGTCGACTTGAATACCGAACGTCGTGAATCTGAGCATCCTCTGTTCTCTCAGACGCTTCAACGCATTGTGGGTGAAACGCTTGAAGAGCAAAAACAAGTGCTCTGCGTTTTGAACCGCAAAGGAACTGCTGCACGACTCTTTTGCCAAGATTGCTCCTTTCGATTCCCCTGCACGACCTGTTCCACAGGCATGGCTGTTCGCGATCAGATGCTCCATTGTCCCCGATGCTTGGATTCACGCCCCCTCCCGAGTAAGTGCCCTGAGTGTAAAGGGGTGAACCTGATCGAACTTGGGATTGGCATCGATGGACTCTGTACCGTACTCAAAGCCTTGTTTCCAAGTGCAACCGTTCAGTCTCTCAGTAAGGACATAGATCTCAAAACAGTCTCGGAGGCTCAGATCCTTGTGGCCACGCAATCCTACCTTGATCAGATGAAACCCATTCAAACAGAGCCGCTCGGGCTGATCGCACTCATTGATGCGGATCAAACGCTCTACATCCAAGACACACGTTCCATCGAGGAAACCATTCGAGCGTTTGAACAGTGGCGTGGGGTGGCTCTGAATACCGGTGCGCGATTTGTCGTACAGACGCATGAACCAGAGCTGTTCTCAACGATTCTTGGTGATCCCGAAGCTCTTTTATCACGTGAATGGGAATCTTGTCGTGATTACGGCCTTCCTCCGTTTAGGCGATGGGTGCGTATTTCGAGGAAAGAAGAGGAGGTGCGCAAGCTGGAAGTTGTGTTTCATCAGTTGCAAAAAGAACTCGCCACCATCCCCACTGTTCGCTCGAGAAAACCTGAACTCGTTAATGGTGGAATGCAGTTTTTTTGTTCTGTGGAACCAGAACATGCAGAGACACTCTTGTCATTCTTCACAGATTTACCTGATCACTATATCATTGACACAAACGTTTTTCCGTGATAAACACCTTGTTCTATGACACGTCGAACTGTACTCACCGACCCGAACGATGAACTCAGAATCCCTTCTGAGTCTATTGATGTTTCTGAGATCGGATCAAAAGAATTGAATACGCTCATTGATGACCTGATTGAAACCATGAACGCAGAAAACGGCATCGGGATCGCTGCTCCGCAGATTGGTGTGCATAAGCGTGTGATTATCGTCGACGACGGAAAGGGTCCTGAGGCCTACATCAACCCTGTCATCATTGGACGATCACTGCGTACGGGAGAATTTGTTGATGAAGGATGTCTCTCGGTTCCAGGGGTCTGGGGATACGTGAAGCGTCATCGTACCGTGAGGGTGAAGGCGCTGACTCGCACAGGAAAGGAGATTGTACTCAAAGCAGAGAAGTTACCGTCCGTTATTTTTCAACACGAAATTGATCACCTTGATGGTATGTTGTTCATCGATAAGGTGACCGAATATACCAAGCACCCAAAGATGCAATTATGAAAGCTGTTTTTTTTGGAACCCCCGCTTTCGCCGTCCCTTTTTTGAAATCACTCATTCAAGATCTTGATATTGAGGTCGTGGCTGTTGTGACTCAACCAGACAAGATTCGCGGACGAGAAAAGGAACCGACCCCGAGCCCTGTGAAGGTGCTCGCACAGGATCACTCCATTCCTGTTCTTCAGCCAGCGTCATTCAAAAAAGATCCTGATATTCACGGAACGCTCGAGCGATTAGGGGTGGATGTGTTTGTGGTTGTGGCCTATGGAAAGATTCTTCCAGCCGCTGTCCTTGCACTTCCACCACTTGGAGCCGTCAATGTGCACCCTTCCCTACTCCCTCGCCATCGAGGCCCCTCACCCATGCAATGGGCAATCGCGCACGGTGATGTGCAAACCGGGATCACCATCATGCTTCTTGATGAAGGGATGGATACAGGACCCGTTCTTGCAAGTACAGCCATTACCCTAGACGGGGACGAAACGTATACGTCGCTGCAGGAAAAAGTACATCTCTTCGGCCCACCGCTTCTTGTGACGACACTGAAATCCTATGCAGAGGGAAAGATTGTGACTGTGCCGCAGGATGATGCGCTCGCCACGATGACGCACTTGCTTGATAAGGAAGACGGGCGTGTGGAGTGGAATCACTCTATGGAGGTGATTGAACGCAAGGCTCGAGCCTACGAAGGTTGGCCAGGAAGTTGGTCGATGTGGAAACGAACAGAAGGTGTTCAGATCCGTCTCAAGTGGATCCAGATGAGATTCGCTGATTTTAATGCTGATGTTCCACCAGGAACCGTTGTGATAAACAACAACCAACTCTTTGTTGACGCTGCAGACGGAACCATTGAAATCCTCGAGGTCCAGCCAGAGGGAAAACCAAAAATGAATGCACAAGCATTCATTCAAGGGTATCGAGACATTCATGGAGCTGTGTTGACCTAGTCCGTTTGAATGGTGGCTGCGGCCACCTGTTTTGTTTGCAGCGTCACATTGATGGTCTCCGTTTCTTGTGCGGCGACTTTTTGTTTATTGGGAAGAAAAGGGATGCAAAAGAGGATGAACCCAAGACCTATAGGGTGGTTCAAATACGGAGAGAAGAAGTGGGTTGCGTAAAGGAAGACAAGACCTGATAAGAGGCCTATGCCGAGCCATGCCTGGTCTGTCCACGCATAGGCGAGGAGGCGCTTGGTCATCATGTAAAAAAGATAGAGAAATCCAAGGGGCGCCAGAATCCCCATCTTGATCCAAATTTCGAGCCAACCCCACTCCATAGATACCGTTGACCACGACCCGTCCTCAGAAATTTCACGTACGCGAGGATCATCGCTTATAAACGTCACAGCTGTTCCAAACCCAGACCCTTCAATAGGGTGCTCTAGGATCGTGCTCACCATCGGGGTGAGTAAATTCCAGCGGCTTGAAACAGCCACGTCATCTGCTTCAGCACGTTTTGCAAAGGCATCAGCAAGATCACTTCCTGACAGGTCCTGTGTAGGGATTGGGAAGAGTGCGACAAGAAGAATCAGGAAGATGGCGGCAAAAAATGAGGTGGTTGTCTGACCGATGGTACGCCCCCACTGTTTCCACTGAGGTTTCATTTTAATGATGACCAGGAGGATGAACACGGCTGTAGCTGCTAGCAAGCCAACCCAGAAACTCCTAGATAAACTCAGCACAACGGTTGAAATCATAAGAGCCAAGATCCCCACAGCTTCCTTCCAGCGTTGATTCCCTTGGAACAAGATTCCAGCAATCAGAAAGAGGAACGAGATAACGAAAAACTGTATTTGCGAAAAGACACGATAGACACCGGCGCCAATGTTGGTGATTTCGACCGTGCGGAGGTCCCGGAGAACAACATAGGTGGCCCTGAGCACTCCTACGTCAAAGTGTGAAAAAACATACAGCACACAGAGCGAAAAAACAGCAATAGAGATCGCCCCAGCGGCTAAAAGTTGCAAAAGATCTTTTTTGTGTTGCTGTGTCCAAGCAACACTCAAGATCGGAAACAGATAGCCGAGGTAGAGATACGCATTTCCATCTGAAAATGCTGCGGGGAAACCGTTGCTGATGCTACCCAACACGATTCCAAGCATTACGGCTAATCCAAGAGGCAGGAACCAGTACCAGCGTTCATCAGAGACTGACATACTGGTTTTCTTTGTAAGAAGTGACACCATCCATGCGGCAAGAACAGCTGAAAAAATACACATCCTCAGAGAAAACACGAATCCACCTAACTCTGTACTTAGAAGTTGACCATGTGGGCTGGAAAAGAGCTCAATAAACGCAAGATAGATTCCAAACTCAAGACGTTTTATGGTGATACCAAATGAGACGATCCAGACGATGAGCAAGAGCCATACATCAAGATTAGAAAAATACCCAAGGAGCGCAAGACTCCATAGAAGTATGATGATTCCGAGTGCAATAAGCGTTGTCTTTCCGAAGAACTGCTTGATCATATGGGTTTAAGAATGGACGCAACGAGACTCAAGAGGAAGAAGACGGGTTCCCCCACTACGAACAGACTACCGACAACGGCTCCGTAATGCTTGCGCATGTATCGTCGGATACTTTTACGCAACATCGTCTGCTTCTTAATCGTAGGCACACGATCGAAGCTACTCCCCTTTTTGTGCTTTGCGACTACGTCGTGATAGTACCGGACATGCCAATCGCTAATCTTCGCACGCTTACAATAATCGACTTCCTCGTACCACATAAAAAAGTCATCATCCATGGGTCCGATCTGTTCAATCACCTTGCGACGAATATAGAAGAAGGCCCCCATCACCTGATCCACATTTTGTGTGCGACCGTAAGTAAAATCTTTCATCAGCCACCTTTGAAGGATCGGGTGGTTTGGGAATACGTGGTTGAACTTTAGGAGTAAGAAGAGTTGATCAAGAGGTGTTGGGAAACGCCACACGCAATCTTGTTGTGTGCCGTCCATGTTTTTTAACGATGCGCCGCCGATACCGACCTCTGTGTCGTTATTCATGTGGTCTTGCATCATGTAGAGCGCTTCGTCCACAAACACAATATCTGGATTGATCAGCACAACATAGTCTCCAGTTGCTTTTTGAATACCAAGATTACATCCCCCAGCAAATCCAAGGTTCACGTCAGATTCGATCACTGTTACCTGCGGAAATCGAGCACGTACTTCCTCCATGCTGTCGCCCGAGGCATTTTCAACAACAAAAACTTCTACAGCCTCTTTTACATGATGGGTAAATAATGACTCCAACATTTTTAGGGTGTAGTCGACAGTCTTGTAGTTGACGGTGACAACGGAAATCATAATCGATGTTTCTCTCGGACGACTTGTTCGGCTGCACGGTGTTCACGAACACGTTTTGTTTCAAAGGGGAGCTTAAACAGAAATGAAGGAATCCATGCGGACATTCCCGTTCGGCCACGCTGGTGGATCACACGAAATAATTCCTTATCAACAAAGGTGCCTCGATGACCCTGCTCACTCATGGTCAGCCAAAGATCCCAGTCCTGGAAGCGCTTAAGTGTGTGATCAAAGCCTGGAAACGATTCACGGCGTATGAGGGAGGTCGTATGAATGTAATTGTTCCGTTTTAGTGCTTCCTTATCATAAGGGCGTGAACGGAAGCGTTTCCACCCCCACCGAAAGCCACAGTAGGCCCAAGAGGCTCCAGGATCATCTCTAAGGGCTGTTTCAAGCTCTTTAAGTAGATCTTTATGCATGTGTATGTCTGCGTCACAGAAAAGCAAAAGAGAACCCTTTGACGATTTAAATCCTCTCATGCGAGCCGCTGGGGCCCCTGCATTTTCCTGGTGGAGATACTCGATACGATCTAGATAACTTGAAAGAATCTGTTTTGTCTCATCTGTCGAACCGTCATCAACCACAATAATCTCATCTGCCTGACGTGACTGCCGCAGGATGGACTCTAAACAGGCAACAATAGAGTCACCGTGTTGGTATGTAGGAATAATGACGGAGATGGTCTCTCTCATAGATATGGATCCAGCTTTGAAAATTGTTGTTTGCAATCAAAGGTGGATTTCACCCGTGCATAGGCACGCTGACCAAGTGCTGCACGATAGTCTTCATCTGTTGCGAGTTGTGTAATCGCATGCGCAAGTTGTTTCTGATCCCCAGCATCAATGAGCAACCCAGTTTCACCATCGATCACTGCTTCATCAACCCCTGGAATACGAGAGGTAATAGATGGGGTCGCATGTGCAGCTGCTTCTAAAAATACATACCCAAACCCTTCCTTGTCGATGGGATCATCCGTGACAGGCATCACAAAGATATCCGCCTGCGCATAAAACCGCTGGAGCTCATCATCAGAGACACCCCCATGAAATTGAACATGCCCGTCTAAACCAAGTTCGTGCGTCATAGATTCTAACGTCATCTTCATGGGTCCTGTTCCAACAATGTGATAGGTGAAATCCTGCAATGCTCCACCATGACGCAAGGCAGCAAGTGTGTTGAGAACAAAAGAATGCCCTTTGCGCTCCACAAGTCGACTGACGGTCAGAAGTTCAAGCCGTGGAGATGCTTTTTTTACTTGAAGTTCTTGAACATCAAGACACGGATGGATCACGAGAGATTGCACATTGAAATCTTGAAGAATTTCCTGAGCAAGCGCCTCGGAATTTGCAACGACCAACCGTGCTTTTTTCAAGACTCGTTCTGCGACCTTTCTTTTGTGCGCATTTCGTTTTGCCAGACGAATATCAAGACCATGAGTAAAGATAATGTAAGGAATGTTTGCGGCCATTGCGGCAGTGCCATAGGGCAAGACATGGCTGACCAACACGATGTTGTACTGAGCACGTACCTGTTTGAGATACCTTGTGGTCTTCATCCACTTAGGCCACCAGTGCTTGTACAGGAGTGGTGTGCGGTAAACAGGGTATGGAGCGAGTGGATCTGTTTGTTGCCACTCAGGATGTTCCTCTGCGACCACCACAATACGCTCCTTCAGATATGTGGCGAGTGCGGAAAGATAACGCGCCACCCCTCCCCTGTTGGGTGGAAAATCTGGTGTGAGTAGAAGGAGGTCTCGTTTGCTATCCATACTTAGTTGCGGAGCAGATTACGAGCATCTTGAAGATCACGTTTTGTCACAGAACCTGTCAGATACAGTCCAGTGATATAGACCACGGCTGTGACTGGTATGAGGATGATCCAGCTTGTCAGCGGCTTTATAGACCAACCAACAACAAGCATTAGCAAACCTGAACCCAAAATGGGCAGCAGACGTTTTGCCATCTTTGTATAAGAAAATCCTTGAATCAACTGTGGAACAAAATAAAGACCCGCTAGATACATAAAAGCAAAGCTTGCAAGACCCGCATAGGCCGCACCTAAAACCTGGAAGTGAGGGATAAGGAGCGCATTCAGGACAACATTAATAACCATAGTCACGCCCATGATTCCTGTCTTTGTTGCTTGTCGATCGGAAGCATTAAGCAGAGAGCCAACGGGAAAATCTAGGAAGATTGGAATGAGTACAAATACAAGCGCTTGCAATACTGGAGCAGATGCCTCATATCCATTCCCGGCAAGGAGGACCATCTCAGGAGCGATGAGCCAGATACCGAACGTGATGGGTACGGCAAGCAGCATCATGTACCACATGCCTTTCATGAACGTTTGCTCAAGTTTCTTTGGGTCCTTACCTACAAGAGCACTCAGCCCTGGATAGAAGGCCGCAATGAAGGCAAGTGGCAAAAACTGGAAGGCGTAGGTGAACTTATAGGCAATGCTATAAATACCGACGGCAGTGGTATCGATCATTTTTGAAATGAAGATGCTATCAACGTACGAATAGACTTTGACAAAGATGGCTGCAAGGGCAAACGGGAGTGCCACCTGCAAAAGATGCTTCGTCTCGTGCCAATTCCAAAGCGGTTTAAGAATGCGAGATCCGTAAACGCGTACAGATTTTGTGACGGATACGAGGACATTTGTGAGTGAACCAGCAACGAGTGCAAAAATGAGGAGCGACAGTGAAGGATGAAACCACAGCACCAATCCACCACTCACAGCTGAGACAAGCTGGCCCAAGAAAATACCTACGGATTCATACTTAAGTTTTTGTGCTCCACGAAGCGCCCCGTAGTATAGCAAGTGGACTGAATCTAGAAGCAGCACCAGTGAAGCCAAGCTGATTAACAGAATGATCCTCGCATCGTATTGAAGCACATATCCTGCTCCGAGGGTTCCAATCACGGCCAGGAGGATGAATGGCAGTTTCGTTCCAAGAGCAATGCGAAGCTGATGAACAGCTGAGTCAGGACGTTTGGCAATCTCACGAATGATCACTGGAGTGATTCCAAAATCTGCGATGACAGAAAACATGGTCGCAATCGATACCGCAAGAAAATAGGCCCCCGTGGCCTCTGGCTCCATGATGCGGGCCAAGAATAAAAAGTAGACAAAAGCAATCATCTTTTGTCCCACAGCCGCAAGGGTTAGGTAAAGGGTATTTTTCGCCAATAGTGTGCTCACAACAGCTCTAGTTTACTGGTTTTTAGGGAATATGAAAACGGCAGTGTATGTCTGCCGTTCAGCTAGTCGTCGATGATCTCAAAGTCGTAGTGGGTGGCGAAGCCGTGGTTCGTAGCGAGGCGATCGAGATGTTCTGCCCCGATTTCTGGAAGAGCCTCCTCCTCAAACCAGTCAGCGAACTCGCCGAGCTGAGTGAGGTTGCCGGCCTGGAGACGCGGACTCATCATCTCGTGAAGCGGCCCGGCACCCAGGCAGGTGCCCTCGACACGGGAGAAGTCGTAACCCTGCTCTTCGAGCTGACGACTGACACGTTCGTCCATGGCGTAGACCGCCCGCCAGAGAGAGTTGAAGACCCGCTCCATTCTGGCACAGGCGAGACCAACGTCGGCATATTGCTCGCCGTCCATGGCCCAGGGATCCGCAGGAAGCTCGGGAATCGCCATGACTGTGCGTTCACGGCCGGCTGGCCAGAGCTGGATTCGACCGGTTTCGTTCCCGGAGGCATCCTCGCTGACCCAGAACTTGGGACCCTTGAACGGCCAGCAGGCCGCAGCGAAGATCCGATCGTTCTGTGCTTGACGCCTCAGCGCGATGCGCTGCAGATGTTCGAGGGCCGTCACCGTCGAGGCCTTGAAGCCGATCACAGGGCCCAGGGTTCCATCGTCCTTGGGCACCAGTGCGTAGGTCACCTCGATCACAGCCCCCTCACGAGGCGGGTTGAGATCAGAGAAGGGCTGATGCCCAAGGCGCAACTCCCTGATGGCGTCGTAGGACGCCGAGAGGAAGCCTGGAAGCGCCGGCATGTCCAGAGGATCGATGTCGCCCATTTGGGTCGCATTCCGCGCTGCCAAGAGCCGTCTCTGCAGGTTTGGCGACATGGGGCTTAGGGTCGTCGTCCAGTGGTCGATGGTGAGTGCAGTGGGGACTGACACCTCGATGTGCTTGAGGAGCGACCGCATGCCGATTGTGGCCGGAATCGCCTGTGTTCCGGGCTCGAGCTGAACCACACCGATGCCGTGACCCTTGGCGAAATCGAGGTCGGGTTTGACCTCCCTGCGACCCGTCGTCTTGGTCAGGTGTGGACTGAGCGAAAGCTCGGCCCGGCGAGGCATCTGCCTCTGTGAATTGGGTGGTCTGGGCATTCCTCTTCCCTCCTGCCAGTGATGTAGGAAATCTACTCCTGGTTGCAGATTTAAGCATTCCGAACCCTAAATGTCAAACCAGGGCCCTGAGGCCCTGGTCTTTGATTTCTAACGTTTTGAGAACTGAGCAGCGCGACGTGCGCTCTTGAGACCTGGCTTCTTTCGCTCACGACGACGTGCGTCACGAGAAAGGAAACCGCCTTTACGCAACACAGCCCTAAACTCTGGGTTAAAATCTACGAGTGAACGTGCGATCCCCATTCGGATCGCATCTGCTTGTCCATGGATCCCTCCACCCTTAACATGGACGGTGATGTCGAACATTCCATCAGTCCCAGTGAGGACGAGAGGACTTTTTACAGCCTCTTGTAAAATGGCAACTGGCAGGTATTCAGCGAGATTTCTATCATTTACCTTAATGCTTCCGCTTCCACCTTGGTACAGACGCACGCGCGCCGCAGCACGCTTTCGGCGTCCAATTGCTTCGATGTAAGTTGTTCCTGATTCACTCATATTAATTGCTTACAGCAAGACGCTTCATGCGCTCATTGCGCTGCTTATTCTTGGGGAGCATGCGAGAGACACTTCGTCGCACAATTTCAGATGGATCGTCCGTCCAGATGTCTGACATCGCTTGTTCATTCAACCCACCAGCATAACCGCTGTGTCGATAATACATCTTCTGGTCCAACTTTTTTCCAGAAATCTTCATCTTTGCTGCATTGATGACTTGAACATGATCACCACCATCTATATTTGGGGTAAAGTTTGGTTTGTGCTTTCCAATTAAAAGCTGTGTCACCTCAGTGGCGATACGTCCTGGCGCCTTTCCTTCGGCGTCAATTGTGTGGATGTCTCGTTCTACCTTTATCATACGAGTTCGATTTGAACCATGTCAGCACCATCATTCTGACGATGACCTAGTTTTACAATGCGGGTGTAGCCACCTGGTCGAGAAGCATAGCGAGGTCCTAAAACCTCAAACAGCTTATTGATTGGGTGATCTGTGTAAAAAAACTTCATGAGTTGTCGTCGATTTGCCAGTGTTGGCTGCTTCCCTCGGGTAATTGCCTTCTCTACCAAAGGTCGGACAGCTTTTGCCTTTGCTTCAGTCGTCTTTACACGTTCATGGAGGATGACACTTGCTGCAAGATTTCTAAGCAAGGCCTCGCGAGAAGCTTTCTTTCGATCTAGGATTGTTCCTTTCTTGCGATGGCGCATACGTTCTTATTCGTTTCCCTGTTCTTCTACTGAACCTTCGGTCATTGTAAGTTCGGCTGAAGAATCGCCAGGATTTTGCAGTAAGAGTTTAAAATAGTCAATGAGGATTCTTGAGGATTCTTGAACAGCATCTTCTGCTGTGATCGTACCATCTGTCTCAATGGTCATTATCAACTTGTCGTAGTTTGTGATTTCACCAACACGTGTATTCTCGACACGGTAACCAACATTTCGAATTGGGGAAAAAAGGGCGTCAATGCCGATCGTTCCAATGTCGTGAACCTCGTGTGTGCGTTCCTCTGTCGGGCTATAACCACGTCCTCTTCGAACGGTAATTTCCATTTCAAGGGTTGCTGAATCATCTGTGATGTTTGCAATAACTAGATCAGGATTCACGATCTCTACATCCGCATTTGGCTCAATGTCACCTGCCGTCACCGCCTTGATTCCTTTTGTGTTCAGCTTGAGCACAACAGGTTCATCACTAAAACATTTGATCCGCAGCGACTTGAGATTAAGAATGATTTCAAGAGCATCTTCTTTCACATTCTCAACCGCTTGAAACTCATGACTTACACCTTTGATTTTAACAGCCGTTACGGCTGCACCAGGAAGAGACGACAGAAGAACGCGTCTCAATGCGTTTCCAAGCGTGGTTCCGTATCCATGAAAGCATGGCTCCACAATAAGCATGCCTTCATTGGTACGCTCACCTGCTTCGAATCGGATTGATGATGGAAGGAGGATGTTTTCCATAATAAAAGATCGTTATCGGGAGTAGAACTCCACGATGAGGGTTGGATCAAAAGGTTGATCAAGATCATCACCCTCTGGCAATGAGGTAACTTTTCCGCTAAGAGCTTTGTCGTCACGTGCAATCCACTTCGGCACAGCACTGAGTCCCATCACCTCTGGAATCTGTTTAATCATGTTCGTGGTTTTTTTTGATTCCTTGATAGAAATCTCATCACCGACAGAAACACTGAATGATGGAATATCAACACGATTTCCATTTACTAAAATAAATCCGTGTCCCACAACCTGTCTCGCTTGACGACGTGTCTTTGCAAATCCTAGACGAAAGACAACATTATCAAGTCGCTGCTCCAACAAACGAACCAAAACTTCTGCAGTGTTCTCTTCTTGTTTTGAAGCCTTTTCAAAATAGTTTCGAAACTGACGTTCCATGATTCCATAAATAGCCTTCGCCTTCTGTTTTTCAAGTAGCTGCTCTCCATATGCAGACATACGTGGTCGACGTTGTGCCTGCTTCGGACCGTGAATGCCAGGTGGGTAAGGTCGTCGTCGTGTATAGTTTTCTTTTCCAATAGCAATACCGAGTCGACGGGAAAGTTTTACGATGGGGGTGTTATTCTTTGCCATAGGAAATTAGACACGACGTGGCTTGCGTGGTCGGCAGCCGTTATGAGGAAGTGGTGTCATGTCTTTAAGTGAGAGGACATGAAATCCATTAGCATTCAAAGCACGAACGGCTGAATCACGACCAGACCCAACACCTGTCACATAGACATTTAGTTCTTTCAGACCTGTTTCCTTTACCCGTTCCGCAGCTGTACGGACAATAATGCTCGCTGCGTACGGTGTGGCTTTCTTCGGCCCCTTAAACCCACAGTTACCAGCACTTGACCAAGCCAATGTATTTCCATTCAGATCAGTAAGTGTCAAAATCGTGTTGTTGTACGTTGCCTGAATATAGGCACAACCCTGCGACACCTGTCGCACAGCCTTCTTTTTCTTTGATCGTGACTTTGTTTTCTTTACCGCCATAATAAAAGGTTTACGTCT
Source organism: Candidatus Uhrbacteria bacterium CG_4_9_14_3_um_filter_50_9 (assembly GCA_002791295.1). GTDB lineage: Bacteria > Patescibacteriota > Patescibacteriia > UBA9934 > GWF2-40-263 > UM-FILTER-50-9. The sequence continues at coordinate 7,272 of PFWU01000012.1, read as the reverse complement.
TGGTCAGAGCACGACGTCCACTTCCAGTGGTTTTACGTACATTACCTCGTACCGTGCGTGAGTTCGTTTTGGTTCTTTGACCTCGTACAGGAAGGCGCTTTGCATGACGAATCCCTCGGTAGGCATTGATTTCACGAAGCCGTTTGATGTTTGAAAGAATGTCCCGACGAAGATCTCCTTCGAGTCGGTATTTCTTTTCGAGGATTTCCCGAATCTTGTTAACCTCCTCATCTGTCAGGTCCTTTGTTCGTGTGTTCTCACTCACACCTGCTTCTACAAGAACTTTTTTTGATCGTGCTGGCCCAACACCATAAATATATGTGAGGGCAATCACAATGTGCTTATTTGATGGAATAGTAACTCCGGCGATTCTTGCCATATTATCCTTGACGCTGTTTATGACGCGGATTTTTACAAATCACATGAACCCGACCTTCACGTCGGATCACTTTGCAGTCGCGGCAGATTTTTTTTGCTGATGCTCGTACTTTCATAAATTCACAAACGCCATCGAAGGATTATTCGATGACGTCTTCAGTACCGGTAGACGACACGACCTTTTGTGAGGTCGTATGGGCTGATCTCAACCTTGACGTCGTCACCTGGAAGGATACGGATACGAAACTTTCGCATCTTGCCTGACAGGTGTCCGATAATTGTTTGACCGTTCTCGAGAGTGATTTTGAAGTTTGCAGCCGGTAGAAGTTCTTCCACCGTGCCCCGCATTTCAATAAAGTCTTTAGTCCCTTTGCTCATAATCGCGAAAATTCTAGCAAGAGTTAGCGAAAAAAGCAAGTTCCGACTTCACTATTTGAGGCGCCGGTATTGTACTGATGTGTTTCCATGCTGTCAAGAATTGATACGTGGATAAATTTAATCATATTTTTTGACTAAAATTAGCTACGCTATTCTAACACGGCCTTAATCCGTCGAACACCTGCTGCCACGGATTCTTCCTTCTTAATCCTAAAGATACCCATTGATCCCGTACGTTCAACATGCGGTCCTCCACAAACTTCTGTGCTGAAATACTCACCTGTTACTTGTTCACCAATGAAGTAGACCTTTATTTTTCCTCCAAGCTGTGCGTATTTGTCATCAAAAACCCCAACAGCACCGCGCTTCTTAGCCTCATTGAGATCCAGTACTTCATAGTGAACAGGTAGATCCTTATGAATCTGTTCGTTCACAATCTCTTCTACTCGGTGCTTTTCCTCATCCGTCATTTTGTCAGAATGTGAAAAATCAAAACGCAACCTTTCTGGTGTAATGTTTGATCCCTTTTGAAAAACGTGATCACCAAGAACTGTTCGAAGTGCTTGATGAAGCATATGTGTCGCTGTATGGAGTTTTACTGTTGCATCAGAATGGTCTGCAAGTCCGCCGGTAAATTTTTGCTCAGATCCTGCACGCGACATGGCTCGATGTTCCTCAAACTCCTTTTTGAATGTCTCGAGGTCTATCTGTTCTCCTGCTTCTTCAACCATTTCTGTTGTAAGTTCAAGCGGAAAACCATACGTGGAGTACAAAATGAAAGCATCCTTTCCTGACACAACCCCCTCTAAACGTATCTTCTCAAATTCTTTTTCGCCTTTCTCCAGTGTTTTCATAAAACGATCTTCCTCTCTTGAAAGTTCGTCGACAATGATGTGCTTCTTCTCTTGAAGGCTTGGGTAGCTCTCCACATACTCCTCAATGAATGCCTCCGCGATTCGAGCTGTAAATCCTTTTTCTACTCCTAGTCGCTTACCAAAACGAATGGCCCTCCGAATCAATCGGCGGACAAAGTAACCTTGGTCCTTGTTGGATGGAACAATGCCATCACCAATCAAAAAGGTTGCCGCTCTTATATGATCCAGCACAACACGAAATCCCTTTGTCTCCTGTTCATTTTCACCGTACGTAGAGCCACTCTGGTCCTGAAGCGCTTGTAGTGCCTTTGTAAACACACTTATGCGAAAGATGTCTGGATCTCCATTGACAGCAGCTGCCATACGTTCAAGCCCTCCCCCAAAGTCAACATTTTTGTTCGGTAGCGCCTCAAACCCGCTCTCAGTTTTTCTATATTCCATGAACACACTGTTCCCTATCTCCAAAAAGCGTCCACAATCACAGTTCACGTGACAGGGCTCATCCTTGAACAGCGATGTCTCATGCAAACCAAGCTCTGCACCAAAGTCCCAAAACATCTCACTATCTGGACCACCTGGCTCACCAACCGGCATATTCTTTGGAACCCCTGAACGAGACCACCAGTTTTTTGACTCGTCGTAGTAAAAAATCCTTCCGTCCTGCATGCCGTCTCGTTCAGCAAAATCAATATCCTTTGCCTCAATTCCTTTTGAAGCAAAGACGTCTTTCCAAAGCTGCACAGATTCTGTGTCCCGCTCAATTCCAAGTTCTTTATTTCCACGAAAAACTGTGATGTAGAGATTCTTTGCATCAAGCCCAATTTCTTCGGTTAAAAACTCGAAGATCCAGGGTATTTGTTCCTGTTTGAAATAATCTCCTAAGGACCAGTTGCCGAGCATTTCAAAGAATGTCGTATGCCTATTGTCTCCAACCTCTTCAATATCCTGTGAACGGAAGCATTTCTGCGAATCAGAGATACGTACCCCGTCTGGATGCTTTTCCCCCAACAAAAATGGCACCATTGGTTGCATGCCTGAACCAGTAAACAGTGTTGTGGGGTCATTTTCAGGAAGCAGGGATGACGAAGGGATTATGTGATGACCTTGTTTTTCGAAAAAATTTAAGTAAGCCTTTCGGATCTGGTGAATAGTCATATGCGCGATTGTAAGAAACCTCTTTGATTTCGTCTAGTTTTGGGACTGCTTCCTTAGGTGGTTTGTGAGAGTGTTTCCTCGGGCTTTGATTTCTTTAGCACTTTGCGTTTCACGGCTGCAATAAGAACATCTAGTTCATTCACACGAAGCCATTTTGAAACAACCACATACCCGATCAAGCCAAACCCACCCGCAAACAACCCTTGGGCGAATACTCCCAGGAACGTATCTAAGGAGATGATTGAAATCGCCACAGGTTTTAATGATTGCATGATGAGTGCACAGACAATTCCCGCAGCGAACATCTTGAGGAAATCTGGGATCATTTCAGATTCACTGAGGGTTCCTAGGCGTTGCCGCAAAGGAATCCAGAGAAGCAACGCATTCACAACGCTTGCGAGTGCATAGGCCATTCCAAGTCCAATCACATCAAATCCATTTGAAAACAGGAATGCCCCCATGATTCCAAACAGGGCTCCAACAAATGCCGCCATGAGTGGTGTCACTGTATCGTGAAGGGCGTAGTATCCTCTTGCGAGAATAAAAACCAATGCCTGCGGGATAAACGTCAGAGCGAAAAAAGCAAGCGTGTCAGCCGTGGCGATCGTGGCTGCCCAATCAAACTCACCCGCCCCAACAACCACACGGACGATTTGCGCACGTAGAATCAAAAAGAGGATCATGAGGGGAATGAGTAGGAACACAACCTGTCTAATTGTCGATGAGAGCGTCTCAATAAATGCGGACGTCTCTTCCTTTTCTGCATGATCAGATAAGGATGGAAAGACAGCCACGGCATAGGACACACCAATAATGCCGACAGCAAAAAATTGAATGTTATAAGCAAATTGAAAAATCGTGACACTTCCGGTGCTGAGTGTGGATGCCAAGATAGAAAGGATAAGAAACAGAATTTGTGTCGTCGCAATTCCCAAAAGTCTCGGCCCTGTTAAGCGCAACATCTCCTTTGTGTCTGGCCCCCTTACAGAGAATTGATATTCGTACCGATAGCCAACATCAAAAACACCAAAAACCTGGACACAGAGATGGAGCACTGCCCCTAGGACGACCCCCCATGCCAATCCAATAGGTCCGAGCCACTCAACAAACACAAGCGCTCCGATAATAATCCCGATGTTATAGAAGATGGGGGCGAGAGCGTATAAAAAGAACCTTCGCAAACCTTGAAGCACGGATCCAAAAACCATTGAAACGGCCAGGAACACCTGACCGATCACCATCACACGCATGAAGCTCGCAACATCAGACTGTTTGAAAGCAGGGAAACCGGGAGCAATCACAGATGCGAGAGGTTCAGCAAAAACGGCAATCAGGATGGAAATCACGAGCATGAATCCACCCAATGCGTGCACAATGTTGTTTGTAAACCTCCAAGCACCTCTTTTTGAAACAACGTTGTTATATTGTTTGATGAACAGCGGAATGAAGCTGGCAGACAGTGCCCCTACGACAATGAGACTGAATAAAAAATCTGGAATCTTAAACGCTGCATAATAGACATCAAGCTGATCGCCTGCTCCAAACGTGCCTGCCAAAATACGATCGCGCACAAGCCCAACAAGACGACTTGCAAACGAAAGGACGCCGACAATAGTGGCGGCGCCAACGATCGTTTTTGATTCTTTGTTAAACAACCTAATCATTTTCTTCAATGACGGAGATCTTCCTTGGCTCTGCTGCCTCGGTAGCTGAAGCGGGTTTCCGAGTAACCCGACGTCGATCTTGAACAATCATAGAGCCCACAACTCCTAATCCAATAAATAACAATAGGATGAGTAAGGCGACGATGATGAGAACGACCGTGTTTTGAAGCGAGAAAAATGGCACGAAGATACGGACACGCTCTTCTGAAATAACCCCATCGGCATCGCTAATCGTTAATGCCACCTGGAACTCGCCTGTTCCCTCGAATGTGTGCTCCACGTCTTCTCTCGATGAGGTCACTCCATCCCCAAAATCCCACTCATAGGACACAGATGGCGCTGAAGGTCCCAATGTTTTGAATGTAAACGTATTCCAATCAAGCTGCTCGTAACTGAATAACGCCCCTGGGGATATAACCAACTGATCCGTCATCACCACCTGAGTATCCGCCTCTTCTTCACCCCCCACGGTCTCAAGATCACCAAGCAGCCCTTCGGCGACCTGGTCGGCAATACCTGCAATGATTTTATTCAAGGCGTCTGATTCCGCTGCGTTATCCTCAGAAGCAACCTCTGTTTCAACGACTACTTCCTCTTCTACAACAAGCTCTGGCTCGATTTCCGTCTTTGTTGGATCGTTTGGGTAGGCGTCATCTGGATCTTCTACCCCATCACCATCTGTATCAGCAGAGGACGGATTTGAACCAATCTCAGCCTCTACATCATCGCTTAACCCATCGTTGTCATCATCAGCATCACACAGATCCCCCAATCCATCACCATCTGTATCAAGTTGATTTGCATTCCCCGTGGATGGACAATTATCTTCTTCGTTGACCACTCCATCACGGTCATCATCCAAAACGGGGTAAAAGAAAGGAGTGAGTGCGACATCGTTATTACTATTCGTGTCCTGTGGGTCTGTTCCTCGAATGATTGCTTGAATATTGAAACGACTTGAAGGGATCACAAAATCCGCATACACCTCTTCGGGATTTCCTTCCGCAACCACAGAAATAACTTGTGAGTCTCCAATCAATACAGACCCTTGGTAGAAGGTGATGTATCCAGACACATCCTCATCCCCGACATTGTAAACGGTCGCGTAGACACGGACGGTATCCCCGGCTATCATTTCATCATCAGAAAACCGAATGTCTCCTTGGGAAATTCCAAGGTCGGCGGCTGCCAGCACGACCCCAGGTGCCATGAGCAGAAAAAGTGCTGTGAAAAAATGTTTCATACGATCGTGACGTGATCGCCGGTTTGAAGCCACCATTCAGCAGCTTCGTCTTTAGATGGGTGAAATGCTGTGGCAAACGTTGGGTGAACTCTTACAACCACATTTTGAATGATTTGGCCTGTTTGAACAATCCTTAAAGACACAACGTCAAGATGAGCGACCTTAAGTTGATCTGCACTTTTTGTTGAGCAGTGAAGGTGTCTTGCGGGAATAATCGTGGATGCAACAGCTTTTACCGTCCCAACTGTCCCCTTCAGTTCACAAGTTCCAGCACGAACCAGGTCTCCCGAAATACGGACAGGAGCATCAATCCCAATGGCGAAGGCATCACTCGCAGAGAGTTCAACTTGTGTGGAGGACCGATAAGGTCCCAGAACCCTGACACAATCAAACGTTCCTGTTTCACCAATGATCTTAAGACAATGCTCACTCACATATTGCCCACGATGCTCGAGCTCACGCACGCTCATAGGTAACTCCTCCCCAAACAATGTCTGCCAATCCACTTCAGAAAGGTGAACATGACGATGTTGAACGACAACAGGAATATCCATATTAAAGCGTTGTGCGACGAACCACTGCAATCACAACGGAGATCATTCCGATAAAGCCAATCACATACAACGCTCCGACGAAAGCAGAATTGTTTGCAAGCGGCAACCAGGGCACATTCATGCCATAGAAACCGGCAATCAATGTTGGAACCATGAGTGCCGCCGAGATGAATGTCAGCAAGGTCACAATTTGGTTTGTCTTGTGTGAAAGTAATGCCTCATTCACATCAAACAACCCATCAATGATGAGCTTGAGATTGTCAGATGAGAGCCAAATCGTATCAAGAACGTCGTGTAGGTCATCAAAATACAGCAATGAATCCTGAGAAATAAATGCTCGCTTGGTTGAAGATAAATTCGTGAGTATGTGGCGCTGTGGATCGACGATGTGACGCATGAACAGAATATTCCTGCGTGCATGAGCAAGATCGACCGTAATTCTTTTCTCATGACGAGACTCAATCGCTTCTTCGATGCGTGTGACTTCCTGCGTTAATTTTGCTGAAATAGAGAGTGAATCCCTGAAGAGTTCCATGAGCATTCGGTACATCAAAAAAGCCGTTCCCTTTCCCATGAGCGAGGCTCGGAACTTCGAACCGGATTTCATGCGATTAAAAAAAGAGTCTAATACTGGAAATGGAACGTGGGTAAGCGTGACAATCGTTTCACTGCTCAAGAACACGTACAACTCTTCGCCATACACATGCCCGGTATCCTTATGAATCATTGGGATGTGGAAAACAAAAAAAATGTAATGCTTGTAGACGTCCATCTTCGAGATGGGTGATTCTGCACGGATATCTTCATAATCCAAGTGATGAAACCGAAACTCAGACTCAAGTCCCTTCAAGTCTGCTTCACTCACCTGAACGATGTGTTTCCAAGTGACGTTTTTTGCTGAAATTGCATCAATGCTCATGCCTCCTATTGGGACCTTTCTAAAGGTCTCATTTTTGCTTCTTGGTACTGTGACCAAATGTGTAATTGAACTTATTGTGTCGAATCGGGCCAAGAAGTGCCAGGTG